>CAZJUM010000038.1:0-17181 GCA_964549175.1 uncultured Pseudomonadota bacterium
GCCAGACTGTTTTTTGTACTACATCCAAGTGGTTCAAAAATATGGGTCCATTATATTGTTCACAAAATTGATAAATGTTTGGTTTATTCTCATAACCCTGCCATAACATATCCCAGAAGTGCTGATACCCAAATTCAGCATCTCTATATCATATGGCAAGCGGTGGGTATTGGGTATCAATTAACCGGATAACCTGAATTGGTTATTAAAGCGTGGGCTAAGCGTTGGTGGGATGGTGGGTAAGGAGGATCAGTAAGGAGACCATTTGCCAGGCAAATGGTCTTCCTATCCAATGGTTAATGAAACAATAACTACTTATCTTCATGCGAGCGATTTTTAAATACTTCATCCAAGCGATCACGATATTGCGCTCCGAATTTTCCTTTCAACACCTCGGCAATTTTATTAACCGTAGCTTCCGCTTCCTTATATGTCTCCGGCCCTAATCGTTCCTCCTCTTTTTCAAACTCTTCTTGGAATCCCCTCAGTTCTTCATCACTGAACGCGCGGAGTGCCATGGGGAAAAACACATGATTCTCACGGTTGAGATGCTGCTTTTGCAACAGATGAAAATGACCAAGATGTTCTTTAATTTCAGCTGTAGCGACTTCATCTTTTCTCAGATATCCGGTGACTGACTGCTTAATGTTTCTGACCAAATACCGTCCTCGCTCATGCTGGTCTCTTAACGAGACAATTTGTGGATCAATTCGCCCACCTTTTTTCTCAGCAAGCTTTAAGAAAATCACATACTCCTCTTTAAAATGATGGTATTTGTCCATAAATTTCTTGGTAAACGAAATCACCAAATCAAAAAATTCTTTCGGTACTTCACCACCTCTGTTCATCAAATCCAGAGTCACTTCAATATTATCCAGATATCGTCTAATCAGATGATGTTCTTCAATTAAGGTATCAATTACAGACATGCTCACTCCTTACTTATTCGTTGAAAAAACAGGGAAATTTAAATTTGACTATTTATCTCCGATTTAATGCTCAAAGCCAAATATCATAATGAATAGACCCCCCCAACAGCCAATTCATAAATTCCACCAATGGGTGAAATGGGATATTTTTAGCCTTATTTGTTCATGTTGATCTTCATTATACCGCTTAACGTTCAAGTGTCAATGCTTCAAAGCAATTTGATAAAAGCCATTAAATTCAGAGTTACACATTTGCCAAACGCTCATCACCAGACGATTCCGCTGTTTTCAGCGACCCTTTTTTCAAAACGAAGTGAATTGATAAATCGTCCGAAATTTCAGGTTTAGCCTCCCCTCTCAAGGGAGTAGCTTTTAGCTGGCGGTTGTATTATTATTGCCGGCATGGAATGCAGGCATGGCCTAAATTCGAAATTGAGTACCACTTTGTATAGGTCATTAAATATCGTTATAAGGTACTCACAGGCGACATTGGATTACGAGTTAGAGAGCTTATTCGCCAAATTTGCGAGAACCTCGAATGATGCGGATTAATGAAAGTTTTTATAACGGGTGGATTAGGATTTGTTGGTAGTCAATTGACTGACCATTTTTTAAAAAACGGATATTCAGTTGTGGCTACGGGAACACGAAAAAAGCCAACAATGCCCTTTCATCCTAATTTCAGCTATATTACCGCCGATACAAGACAGTCCGGTGTATGGCAAACAGAAGTCGCCGACGCGGATATCGTCATTAATCTAGCGGGTAGAAGCATATTTCATTATTGGACCAAAGGGTATAAACAGAAGATTTACGATAGCCGTGTTCTCACGACTCGAAATGTGATGACAGCACTTTCAAATGAAAAACCAGTAACCTTACTTAGCGTGTCGGCAGTCGGGATCTATGGAGATCGGCAGAATGACATTTTAACTGAGACTGAACCACCGGCAACGGATTTTTTGGCACAGGTTTGCGTTGATTGGGAAAAGGCAGTGACTGACGGGGGGGGCAGTCAGCTCAGAAGAATCATCATAAGATCCGGAATCGTGTTAAGCGCTCAAGGCGGTGCTTTTCCTAAAATGACTATGCCATTGGCCGGAGGTCCTCTGGGAAACGGAAACCACTGGTTTCCTTGGATCCATGTCGATGATTATGTGAATGCCGTTGCTTTTTTGATTAAACAAACCGACGCGGAGGGAGTCTTCAATTTTTGTTCGCCTCTCCCTGTAAGGAATCGAATTTTTTCAAAATATTTAGGCGAAGTGATGAATCGACCAAATTTGTTGAGAGTTCCGGGCTTTGTGATTAAATTGGTCTTGAGGGAATTTGGTGAAACTCTGCTGAGTAGTCAACGTGCCCACCCGGATCGCTTGTTGCGTTTAGGTTTTAAATTCCAATTCACAGAAGCTAAGCGAACCTTACAAGATCTTACGCGAAACTCTCGTTGAGGCAACGCCAAAATAACCCAATGCCAAATTGGGGCACTTTGTTTGACCTTCAGCTCGTGATGACCGGGGAAATGGAATTCTGAGCTACCCAACAGTGCTTGTTCCTGAACCGAGAAACACTCCGAACAGGGTCGAGGAAATCTAATCACCATTTTCTGCTTCTCTGCCGTTTTGTCCTCCGTAGGTATCCATTCGCTTGCGATGGAAAATAGAATAGTAACGAAAATCGCCTTTCGCGTGGGAAACCCATCCGGAGAGAAACACAATAAAAAGCAGTCCCCATTTTTCATAAGGGAAAAATAAAGAAAGCTGTGTCAAAAGAAAAACTTTGAGCAAAATCATCCATCCGCGGTTTTGAATCAGCCAGATACAGTTGGAGTAAATTTCGATAGTAACTAATATCAAGCCTGAAATCATGGTTATGATGATATACCAACGCAATTGTACGACGTCGACATTAAATAATTTACCGGCAACAAAGCCGCAAACACCACAAAGATGGAGGTTCAGTAGAATCACTTTGACCCAACGTTTTCCCCAAAAGGTTCGATTTTCATTAGGAAATAATAGTTCTTTAAGTTTTGGGCTCATATTTCAAAAAGGGTAATGGGCAATTGGTGATCGACTGGTGTCTTTGAGTCGTATCTTTTGCCTTTCAGTTTTTTTTCAAGGAAAAAACAAACAAGTATTGACAGGTTGAGGAAACTCCGGCTATATACAACGCCACAGTTAAACAAAAAATGTCGCGGGGTGGAGCAGTTCGGTAGCTCGTCGGGCTCATAACCCGAAGGTCGTTGGTTCAAATCCGACCCCCGCCACCACTCCTAAAAGAATACCCCATGACAAGCGGGAAGTGATACAGAGTTTTGAGTATCTGGCCCTAATCCACGACCTCCTAAAAACCGCTGGCACCATTAAAATAAAGGATTATGGTTAAAGAACAAAAACCAATCACTAACGGGGATAGATATATGAGAAAGAAAAATCCTACTCAGACATCAACTTCAATAGTGCCTCAATCGGGTGTGACGGCTCGATACCAGCAAATCGTTTCACCTGACATCGACATGAGTATCCCGCGACTAAGATGTTTTCCTCACTGGCATTCAAATCCTTGATCTTATCACGCCAGCTCATATTGAAAATGTTTTGGCTCTCATTATAATTCTCAGTTTCGTGCCCGTAATCCCCGCCCATACCACAGCATCCTGTTTGTATCAATTCCAGTTTTTGATTAAACTCAGAAAAAAGAAATTGCCAATTCGCTTGCGATTGGGGAGCGGCTGTTTTTTCCGTACAATGGCCAAATAGAAAATAGTTATTCCGCGAGGTCACCTCAAATATATTGGGGTGATCCGCCTTTATCTCGGGTAATTTTTTTTCCAGCCAATTTTGCAGCAATTCAATTTCAAATCCCAAATCCTGTTTTTCCAATATTTTGGGGTACTCATCACGATAGCTTAAAACGATAGCGGGATCAATTCCCACCATTGGGATCTGACACTTGGCCACGTTTGAGAGAAACTCCGTCGCGTCATGAGCGGTCTGCTTAAATTGACCCAGAAAGCCTTTTATATGTAGTGGCTTTCCATTGGGTATAAAAGGAAGTACATATACGCGAATGCCAAGTTTCGTCAAAAAATCATAGATGCTGAACACAACGCGTGAATCATAAAAAGAAGTAAACGCGTCCTGTAACAAGATTACCGCGTTCGATTTGTCAGTTTGATCCAGTTCGTTAATCTGTTCGAAATCCCATTTGGGTGCTTTTTTTTCGGCAAGACCTTTGTCAACAGATTTTTCACTAAGACAGGGAGCATCTTTCACCCCCGTTGTAAATTCAATTATGAACTGAGCGAGTTTTCTTTTTATGAACAGATTCACAATCCCAGAGAAATAAGATTGAACTTGTGCCATAGCTTCAATATTTCCTACAAGATAATCCCTCAAAGGGCGAAGATACCGCGTATGGTACTGGTGATAAAACCTCGCTTTAGATTCCGGAATGTCCACCTTAATCGGACATTGAGATGTGCAGGCCTTACAGGATAAGCAGCCCTTCATGGCCCAGTGAACCTCATGAGAAAAATCATAGCACCCCAATTTTTGACCAATCGTATTCCATGTTTTTTTGATTAAGGCGGAAATCGAGTTGGTCGATTGTCGCTCTGTCATTTCAAATCCGACTTCACTCAATTGTCGTAACCATTCACGCAATACCCCGGCTCGACCTTTGGGTGAATGGATACGATCCCTGGTGGATTTTGACGACGGACACATAACATCATTGGGGTTGTAATTAAAACAGGCACCATTGCCATTACAATTGATAGTGTTTTCAAATGACGCCATCATCTTTGGATGAATCTGGCGGTCCGATTGCCCGCGAGTCGAGGAGTGAATGGGATACACTTTATCTTCTGAGTCTACGGGAGTTACTATTTTTCCCGGATTTAGGCGATTATCCGGGTCAAAGAGTTTTTTTATTCGTCTTAACGCTTGATACAAATCGGGGCCAAAAAACTCCTCGGTATACTGGCTTCTGAATCCCTTTCCGTGTTCCCCCCAAATAACGCCTCCATGGTGTCGAACAAGCCGCGCGATCCGGTCGGATATTTTTTTCAGCAAGCGTTCATCATCCGGCATCTTCATATCAAGGGCCGGCCGCACATGCAGGCATCCGACATCCACATGACCAAACATGCCATAATCCAGTCCATCATCTTCTAATATCGCTCTGAACTCCTTGATATACCTTGCCAGTTTTTGCGGGGGGACTGCCGTATCCTCAACAAAGGGGATGGGTTTTCGATTACTTCGCGTATTGCTCAGAAGACTGACTCCCTTCTTGCGAAACTCCCACAGAACCGCTGTTTCATCAGCGTTAATGGCAGCATGATAACCTATAGTCTTGTTGGTTTTGTGAAAGCTGGATTTCAGGTAGCGCACCAACTGGTTCGTTCTTTGCTCAATTTCTTTCCCATCATCAGAATGTAACTCTACCAGATTGATGGTCCCTGTTTTTGCATGAGCTTCATCAGCGATCATATGTTGTACTTTATGATAAATCTTATCATCCTTGGCCAATTGAAGTATTTTTTCGTCAATCGTTTCAACGGCCGCGGGTTCTATATTAATCAACTCTTCAGCATCGGCCAGGGCGTCATCAAAACTTCGATATTTAATCAAAACCAATTGCTTGTGTTCAGGGATCGGTAAAAGCCTCAACTTTGCCTCAGTTATCAAGGTCAATGTGCCTTCGGAACCGGCAAAAAGCTGATTGATGTTAAAGTGTTTCCCATCCTCGGAGTATATATGATCAAGATTATATCCTGTCAAAAAACGGTTGATTTTCGGACAAGACTGTTCAATTTGGTCTTTTTTTTCTGTGATAATCTGATCAATCAAGCGATAGATATCCGCGAGAACATTTTTTTCTTTTTTAATCCGCGAAAGCTCCTCCCGTCTAACGCTTTGTGTGCGAATCACGGTACCATCGACCAGAATTGATTCCATTTCCATGATGTAGCGGCTTGTTCTTCCGTAAACGCGAGATCCTTTGCCTGATGCATCGGTACTGATCATCCCGCCCAAGGTAGCTCGACTGCTGCTTGATACGCTTGGTGCAAAAAATAAATTATGAGGTTTCAAAAAATCATTTAGCTGGTCTAACACCACGCCAGGTTCAAGGCACACCCATAATTCCTTCGGGTTAAAATCAATAATTTGATTCATGTATTTGGTAACATCAATGACCAATTCATAGCTCAGAGCTTGCCCATTCGTACCGGTGCCGCCACCCCGTGGTGTCACTTTGATTTTTTTAAATCGCTCCTGGTTCATCAAATCAAAAATTTTCTTAAGATCCTCTATGTGCCGTGGAAAAATGACCGCCTGGGGTACGATCTGATAGACGCTGTTGTCCGTCGAAGCCACCAAACGTGTTGCCTGATCGGAATTAATATCACCACAAAATCCGGCATTTTGAAGCTCTTTTAGAAACAATGCGTATTGTGGTGCAATTGAGTGAGTTTTCGGTAATTGCGGAATCATGGAATTGCATGCTTTAGGAGTATGAACAGCTTGAAACACAGAAATGATATTTCATTCCTTTACGCCAAAGTAGTCAACCAAACTTGAAGCGAACCTTCTCACAGACTCCCAAAAATTTATGGACACCAATTCCGGGTATTTCGGGGGTTAATCAGAAACACTCCTGTGAATTCAGTAAAATGATTTCATTTTCTGAAAAAAAGCTGTCTGCTTTTGCGATGAAAGCCACTAAAGTCAATGTGTTCAGAGTTACGGAGAACATTTTTTGATGAGGTCTGTAAAGGCAAACAACGATGGTTTTGTGAACGAGACTGATATCGGAGAGGCGTTGCTGTCAAGTTTCGGTTGCTCTTGATCTCTTTTCCCCATAACATGAGTTCCGGATCCTTAGCACAGCATCGAAAAATTGACACGGTTGAGGTTCTGTTCTTTACCATAGCTTTGCATCACTTTTCCTGTAAATCACGAAGCAAATTACCCTGTCATACCAACTATCAAGAGATAATAACTCAAATGATTATCGCATTGGATGGACCCGCCGGCTCCGGGAAAAGCACAATCGCCAGGTTTCTGTCAAAACACTTAGCCATCGAATACATCGACTCCGGAGCGATTTACCGCACCTTAACTTTGCACGGAATCCGGCAAAACAAGGGGAATTGCGAAGGGCATGGTAAAAAGGTCGCTGATTATTTTTCAGAGTTTCCTCAGCACCTGAAAGCTGTTTATGAGGATCATTCGCAAACAATGTATTTACATGGCAAAAACGTTTCCGCCGAAATTCGTAATCCCATAGTAACCAAACAGGTAAAGCATATTGCCAATAACGCGGAATGTCGAAATTTGACTAACTCGATAATGAGAAATTTGTCATCAAAGTACGATTTTGTAATTGATGGGCGAGATATCGGAACTATCGTATTTCCTGATACACCGTTCAAATTTTATTTGGATGCCAAGCCTGAAATTCGTGCCACCAGAAGGGCTAAAGAACTCAATATCCCTCAGTCCGGTGAAAAATTTCAGGAATTATTAAATGATATCCAAAAAAGAGATGCTGAGGATATGGCGAGGGAAATAGGGCCGCTGCGCAAGGCGCAAGGTGCCATTGTCGTGGACACGTCAATGATGGATATCGACCAGGTGGTCGGATATATCCTGAAACAATTTGAGTCACTGAAACTAGCTCATTCTGCTTGATTCAAAGAGTTTAGCCGGGTCAATAATGTAAACGATCTTTCGTTTGTATTTGTAAAAGCCTTTATACGATTCCTGAGGAATATTGGGCGGATACTTCTCGATTTTTTTAGCTTCTATTAGATTTTTTTCATCCGCCTCTTTAATTTTCGTTTGATATACAGCATTTTCAGAAAAAATTCCCAAAAACCCGCCATCTTCCATCTTTTTGATAAACACATTCCCCTTATGGGAAAAGCTAATGACTGAAAGCTGTAAATGACTTCCGAGATTGATGAGAGTGCCTTTGAGCCCATTGTCTTTGTTTTCAAATTTCCATTCGGTCGTTTGATTTCCCAAAGGAGAAATCCAAATTTGATCTAACGGAATACAATATTCAAAATCACTTGGATACAGACCAAAGTGATATTTCTGTTCTTTAAAAACAATGATGAATTCGCTCATCTTTTCTGAATAAGTATTATTTTAACTGACTATGTACAATTCGTAGCCTTTTTTCTTTGATCACCCCTGTCATTCCCACGAAAGTGGGAGTCTAACAATAAAAGTCTAAGAAACCAAATGGTTTCCCGGATCTCCGTATCCGCAGGGATGACGTGTAAAGATACCCCCTTATGCCTTCTTTTTTATTCGGATCTCCGCACCCGCGGGGATGACGTCCGATATCGAATGAAGAAGCTCTTAAACAAGTTCCGAGTCCCCGCATCCGCGGGGATGGCTGGCTGCGAGGAGCCGGTATCTTCGTGAGAAAATCCGAATCCCCGCATCCGCGGGGATGGCAGAAACAAAATGGCTGAAAAGTGAAAGGCATTATTGGCAAATTTAGGATGCTAATAGTAGATAATCAGGTTATTTTAAATGATGCTTCCCACCGCAAGCTGGTAAATAGTGAGGATGATCTGAATTTTGATCGATTTTTCATTAATCATCGCGCTTTTTACTATGATGTCAAATGTTCGCTTGATGAAGTCAATATCGAATTGTACAATTCCTTGTTTATTCTGAAGTGGCAAGTGAGGGATGTCAATTTGATTATTTTGATTACCAAAAGCAAGGAATCCGCTAGGTCAGAAAGAGTTATTTAAAATCAAAAAATCCCGACAGTTCCTCGTTCAATTGAGAACAAGCGAGTATCATGCTTGAACAATTATAATAAGCCGGATTACACAGTCCAAGGATTAATATGGGCATACTTTTGGATCGGTTGAAGAGTAGCCGAGAAATTCAATCATACTCTCCCAAAAAGCTTGAGCTACTAGCACAAGAATGCCGTCAACGAATCATAGATGTCGTTAGCCACACCGGTGGACATCTTGCTTCATCTCTTGGTGCCGTTGAATTAACCATCGCATTGGCGAAAGAGTTTGATTTTGCCCACGATAAAATAATTTGGGATGTAGGACACCAAACATACACATATAAGATCTTAACCGGCCGGAACGAGCGATTTGAGAAATTGGGTCTAAAAGAAGGACTCGCGAAATTTCTATCCCCCAATGAATCTAAATTCGACCATTTCGGAGCCGGTCACGCCTCAACCTCCGTCTCGGCTGCCTTGGGTATTAGTGTCGGTAGAGATCTAAATCAAGAGGATTATAAAACCATCGCGGTAATTGGAGATGGGTCTATGACCGGTGGGCTGGCTTTTGAGGCACTAAACCATGCCGGACATCTCGATAAAAACCTGATCGTTATCCTCAACGATAATGAAATGAGCATTGATCCGGTCGTTGGCGCACTATCCAAGACCATCCTGAGTATTTCTTCATCTAAGACTTTTAATTTATTACGTGCAGAGTTTATCAAACATCAGCGTGACGGTATCTTTCCCGCTGCCATTAAAAACACACTAAAACGTGTCAATGAGTCCTTTATGACATTTTTCACTAAAGGAATTTGGTTTGAGAAATTAAATTTTCGGTATTTCGGGCAGGTTGACGGTCATAGCATTAAAAAGCTTCTCTCATTACTCAAAGTTGTTAAAAAAGTTGAGGGACCCGTATTATTACATGTTATCACACAAAAGGGAAAAGGTTATCCGTTTGCTGAGGAGAATTCAGGACAATTCCATGGGGTGGGGCCGTTTGAACCCAGTACTGGCACGCCATCAAAGTCAACCAGCAAAGGAAAGAGCTATACAGCTGTATGGGGGGAGGCATTTTCAAAGGTTATGGCTGCGGATGAAAAAACAATCGCTATCAGTGCGGCTATGCTGGGTAATACGGGATTGGCGAACCTTCATAGACAATATCCCGACCGGGTATTTGACGTTGGTATTGCTGAAAGTCACGCGGTCACCTTCGCGGGAGGTCTCGCTACGCAGGGATTAAAGCCATTTGTTGTAATTTACTCCACATTTTTACAGCGTGGTATTGATAATATCGTTCATGATATCGCACTGCAAAATCTTCCCGTACGATTTATTCTGGATCGAGCCGGCTTTGTTGGTGCAGACGGGGCAACCCACCACGGGATGTTGGATTTAACCTATTTACGTATGATTCCCGGGATGGCAATCATGGCACCAAAAGATGGGAAAGAGTTGCAGGATATGATTCAACTGGCCCACAATTATCAATACGGGCCTGTAGCCATTCGCTTTCCGAGAGCTAATACAAACGAATACAGGGGATTCGATCACCCCACCGGAAAATTACCTTTTGGGAAAGGGGAACTCGTTCAATCCGGCTCAGATATCTTGATAATCGCTGTCGGCAGCATGGTTAATCAAGCAATTAAAACAGCAAATAAGCTTAAAGAGAACGATATTTCTATCGGAATCATTAATGCTCGATTTGTCAAACCGCTGGACAAAGACCTCATTCTCCGAGAAACCCAAAAAGTCAAATTTGTAGTGACAATGGAGGAAAACACAAAAGTCGGTGGATTTGGAAGTGGTGTGTTAGAGCTTTTCGCGGAAGAGCATATTTTTGCCCCAACATCTGTTTTCGGCATACCGGATCAATTTATCAAACATGCGACATATGAGGAACAAATGGCAATTTCCGGGTTAGACGTACCCAACATGGTAACGGAAATTCAAAATTCCTGGCAAAAACTCAACTCGTAAATCGAAATGTTATAGAAAAATGCAGAGGCTTCTCTAAAGAACCCTTAAGATTTATATCAACAACAACCAAGCGCTTCCCCTTAATCACATCAGACAAAATATTATATTTCATGGTCGCCAAAGACTGTCGACCTTTATCGTTTACAGTAAATGAACGGAGCCCGCCCGCAGTTGGTTCTTCCATTATTGCCACACTGTATGGAAGACCTGAGGCTTTGGCAAAAGCAATAGCCGAGGGAATATCCCTTTGGGGACAGCGCTTACCAGATCCGCTTCTACTGAGTTTTTTAAGCAATGGATAATGGGGATTCTTGTAACCCCTTTTTCCTTTTTGAGGATGGATTTATCTGAAGTTCACATCTTCGAAATTACTTTTTGATCCAATGTAAGATAAGAGCGATGGAGATCCACGGTCAAACATGAATGAATCGGATAAAAAAGCAAGATATGACCGATTTGAATTTGCTGAAAAAGATCATCCGGTGCCTTTAATTTTCCATGCTCTTGCGAAAGTGACGTCAATCTCGCTTGCTTATTGATCCCCCGCCATTGTCCGCTTTCGAAAAATGTCATATATCCGAATACCGGAGCTCCGTCAGCCAGAATCCGTTCTTTGGAGAAATGAACGCCCCCGCCGTAGATGATGATTTCTTGCCGATCATCGTATTTCCCCACCACCGGGCAGGCCACGGTGACGGCGATCTGATCAGGAGAACACACACCCAGTTGTTCTTGAGTCAAATCGTAGAAAACAAAATTACCGGGCCGCGCTTCGTCCGCTTTTGAAAAATCATCCGCCAGGCTGCACCCGGGTGTGTCCCCGACAGAGAGTAAACATTGGCCATATCCGTTGTCGGCAAGATACCTTTTCAAAAGAGTTAAGCGTTCTATCGTATCCTGAAAAATCCTTTTGATCTCTGTGGTTGAACGCGCGCGATAAGTTTGTCCGGCATGTGTTAAAAGACCGCTGAAAAATAACATGGAACTATTGCTGATCCGTTTCGTTAACTTTAATACCATCTCCTTGTTTTGGTACATAATTCCGGCGCGGCCATATCCCACATCGATTTTGATCAAAATACTCACCGGGGAAGTAAATGTCGATTCCAAATACTCCACAGTTTCCAGGCTGTCCACCAACAGAGTTAAATTAACTTTCTGATTTAGTTTTTGGACATCTATAATTTCGAGCCGATTGACGGGAATGGCAATCGTAATATCAATCCAACCATTGTCAGCGAAATACTTCGCCATTTCAACTGAGGTTACCGTTATCGATTTGATTCCTCTTTGTTTAAACCAGTCCCCTATCTCGGCCGATTGATGAGTCTTAAAGTGCGGTCTGAAAAGGGTGTTGCTGGTTTTTGTTTTGGCAAGCATTTGCTCAATGTTGCGAATTGCTTTTTGTCGGTCAATCAATACAGTAGGTTTGACAACTCCCAACGACTTTAAAGCTTTGGTTTGTTCATCAAATTTCATTTTCAATTATTTACTGGTGTCATTAGTCCGATATTGTCATCGCGTCTGATGATAATGCCTCAAAATACCTGATTGTTCCTTATTATAAAAACGCCAAATTACCATTCGTGTTTTGTGGATTCAACCTGGGAGCGTTGAGTCTGCCGTGGTTGTCATGAAAGATGGGGCGTTGGATTATATTACCAGGTCTTTTGAAAATGACAAGATCGAATCAATTGTTTCAAAGGCGTTAAGGTTTATCCCACTACAACATGAAAGCAAAAACCTCAAACTGGTGGTAAATGAGGAATTTTGTTTCAGCAATTTTATAGGAGAATATGAAACCATCAAAAAAATGAGTGAACAGGCCAGTCGGATCGCAGCAGCAGCAGAAAGCGGAACAGAAAAGGAGTTCCTGGTCCGACTCATACATTATAACAGCGAACGGGCCGGGCATCCTTTTATTGCGTTGAATCGCGCCGCTTACTTGACTCTTTCATGGAAAGTAAATTGTTCGGTGATGAAAAAAAGAGCCTTTATCATTGCCCATAAACAAAAATCGAGTCGGTTTGCATTAGCGGATTAGGGAACAATTTTTATGGTTGAAGTGGGAGAAATAAACCTGGATACGCAAGCCAGGCTTCTACGAGTACTTGAAGAATCCGGGTTTGAACGTATGGGTGGTATACTGCCCATTGATGTTGGTGTTTGAGTTATCGCGGCAACCAATAAAAATCTCAGCTCGCTGGTGGGCAGAGAAAAGCGCCGATCAGAAACGCTTTGTCACTCCTCCTCCTTCTTCTTCATTCCTAAAACCTCGTTGTAAACAACATGCTGGTTTTTACTCCCCTGGATCTCTATCCCCATAAGTATTTGCCGGCAGAACCGCTCTTCCATATTTGAATCTGAGAATAATAAATTTTTTAAATATTTGTATTTTTCTTCAATATCAATCTGTATTAAAGATCTATCTTTGTTTCTTAACTCAAGCGTATCATCTACAACGCTTTTTGATCGTGTTTCCTCTTGATGCTTTGAAAAGGCCGGCACATACCTTCTATGCCATTCACCTTCTTCATTATCAACCCAAAACAATAAGGAATCCTCTTTACACCTGAACCGGTTTATACTCGCATTGTAATCTGTCAGATGGAAATGCCCATGATTAACAAAGTTTGATAGTGAGGCATGATTCTCAATTAGATAATTTTCGGTTATTTTGTGTTCCAGTCTGGAAATTTCTGAATTGGATTCTGATTCTGTGATACACTCCGATGCGTCTACATTTTTTTTCATTAACTCAAAGTTAAAAACCTCAGCACTAAGTTTTGAGCTTAATTCATCATCTTTGGTCTGGACGCCAGGAAAACCAAAGGGCCGTGACTGTTTATGAATCCCACGTATCGTTTGGCTTAAAACCATTACATTCGGAGTTTCGGGATAGTTATCTCTATGCCGGATTACTCTCCCGCTGCATTGAACAACTGACTTTTGGGAATTCGGTTCCAGGATTAACCAATCGAAATCGTGGTCACGTCCAAGTTCTTCAATTGATGTAGCCGGAACCAATATTAATATGTCATCAAGCTTTGAGTTTTCAATAATGTCTCTTATAATCTTGTGATTAAAAAAATTCGAGTCCTCAAGACTATGATTTTCACCGGATCTTTTAAGCGCGTTATTTAAAAACCATTCTGTCTCGTTTAAGACAATGGGTAGCAACTTGGCGTGATAACAAACAATTTTCAGGTCGATATCGCTTATTTCTTTTTCAAACAGGTATTTTGAAAAATCAAAGGTCGTATTGATGTTATTCCATCTGATCAGCCCAATGGAAACCTTCTTTTTGGTGTATGGATCTTTGGTTGAAAATTTTTTATGTAATTTTATGCTTTCATTAAATATGATCTCGAAAACCTCACCATTCTTCGAACAATGATCGATATCCAGTAAATCCGCTTTTCTCTTTGATTTTGCCTTTTCAAGTCTTCTTCGGATTTTTTCCGCAATTGTCTGATGTTGGTCTCTGAATTCTTTCGGTGACTTTGTTTTAATGACTTTTGACTCATTATAATATTCAGAAAACCAACCTGAGTAAATATCTCTTTCCTGTCCCTTTAATTTTAAGAAAAGATTAAAGCCACACCGGTAAGACTCAAAGAAACTTACCGCCATCCCTGGTGGGAGTGTGGCTGATGAAATGATTACCTTTCTCCCAAATAACCCGGCTAAATAAACCAATTTTCCTAACGCGGTAAAGTCTTCGGCGTTATATCCATCAACTTCATCTAAAATCAAATCAGATGACATTAATCTTAAATTGCTTAATAAATGAGAGTTTTTTCTGGTGTCGGCGGCACTTATGATTTGATCAACAGTTGTTATTAAGATAGGGCTTTTAAGCATCTTTCTCTGTTTTAGATCCATAAACTCCAATATATTCGGAAAAAGACCATCAACATCATCCTCACCGGTGACCGATAAGGCTTCTAATTCATTTTGACTGCTTTCCAGGTCGGAAAGCTTGTCATCGTTAGTATCCAGCTCAAAAAGTCGCTGGGCTGCTTTTGACCCAATCACGATAGAAACATCTTTGTTTAAATCGAGTTCTTTTTTGTAATTCTCTCCGGCTTGCAATACTAGAGTTCTCAGCCCCAGAGCTAATGTATATCTCAAACCATCCGATAAAGAGGCCATGATCTTAGACGCGGCTCTGGTCTTTCCTGTGCCGGTTCCCGCTAAAATAATGCCAAAGAAGCCGGAGTTGATAATCTCTTTTTTATTTTTTACCTTTTCAATAGCGTCTATTTGCCAATGAAACTTTTTGGGCGGAATTTCACGGAATGTAGCGGGTAAATCTTTATTATCTATTGAAGGCAAATACTTCTTCTGAAGTTTGGCAAAAAGTCTCAATGCGGATCCTGACGCGTTTCCTACTTCTTTTAAGTGATCAATGAGAAGTTGATCGTTTTGAGTTTTGTTTATGCTATTCGCGAAAAACTTTTCCTTTCCGGATTCTTTATATTCTTCTTTTTTAGAAGAAACGAAGAAATCCGCTATTACAATCGCCGTTCTGGCATATGATGCGATCAGTTGGTAAAAACCAGATGAATCAATTTTGAGTTTTGACTCTTCGATAATTAGTTTTATTTCCCCTGCTTTGTCAGATAACTTATTGATCCAATTGGTGTCTTTATAAAATGGTGGGAATTCTTTTATTCTCATACATTTTAAAAACTCGTCGTCGTCGCGTTCTTCGTTAATATGCCATTCTTGAAGTGCCCAGTTTCCAAAGTCTTTTTTTTCACATTTTGAAGTGCTTTTTTCAACATAATAACCTTTCGGAAGTTTATGATGAGTTAGTATTAACCAGTATATAGCGAATAAAATCGGAGGAATTTTTCTTTCGTTAAGTAAAAAACCGAAATTGAATATCACAGAACCTTTGTTTTTTAAGTGTTTTGAACAGATTGTCCGAGGGATAAGACATTCAGACCGGCTGATTTCAATAAGTTGGTCTTCTAATTGTTTTGAATCGGCAACAAATTTTAACCAATTTAAATCATCCATAGGCTCGTTTTCACCTGAAACGGAAGTCGATTCTATGATCTTCGCAAAATAGAGAATTGACACATATTCATGTCTAATCGGATCGCTGATTTTTTGATTTTTCAGTAATTTATCGACAAAAAACGCGTTTGTTTTTCCGATATCATGAAGTAATCCCGCGAACTCAATGGCTTTTATTAATAGCTTCTCTAATGGGATCCTTTCTATAGCTTCTTTGAGAAAGTCATTTTTACTCCAGCTAAAAGCATATAATCCGTTTCTGCAAAAATGTTTTTTTGTTCCCACGATCCAAAGCAAATCGGTTCGATTTCTTCCTTTTATTTTGTGACAAGTAACGGACATGTTCTTACTGACTCTTGCTTGCAGCTCATTTTTCACAATAGAAAGTCCTTCGATTGATAATCTTGAGGTCCATGTTCTTCTGCCAATCTGTTTCGCGTATTTATTGAGGATTCGCGCGGAGATTTTAAAACTTTTCTTTTCGCACTCACTGATAAATATTACGATCATCTTTCATTATTTCTATAATTTCTTTTACCTGATTGAATAGAAACGGAAGCGCCTTTGAGTCGGCTATAAATGATATGCATTGATCTCTCATTTTCTGATCAGATTTTTTCTCTGAGGCGGCTTGGAAGGCGTTTGGTAATATACATCCGTCCTTTATTATATCCGCGACATCAAAAACGAGTGCTCCTCTTCTGGTCATTCCATGAGATACGGGCATTGAAAAAGGAATACCGAGTACCCAAAGAACCGTCGCGCCAAGACCGTAAGCCAGATAGTTGCCATGATCAATATAACTATTCGCTCTGTCACTTTCGTCTCTTTTGCCTGGTTCTCTGGAAAAGTTGAGAATTTTATAGGCATTGGCCAATTCACCATATAGCTGTTTCGCGAAGTTTGCCTCTGTACCCATAAGACTTTGATTGTCGGACGCTTTTTTGATTTTATCTCTATAAGTGTCTATGATGGTATATGGAATAATCCCTTTCTGTTTGATCGAATCAATTTTGGGCCATGACGATAAAATGAAGTCACACCTTTTTAATTGAAAATATTTTGCCGCCTTTAATCGCTTTTTCTCATCATGCCAAAACTTATTCCATTCCCGGAAATATTCTGTTGGCCTGTATTCACTCTGAGATGCCATAAATAACGGTGTTCCTCCTCCTCCGACGAATGCCATAAGCACTCCCTCTTCAGCCAGTAATCTTGCCGCTGGTTGAGTAATAGATGTTCCGGTTCCTAATAACAGGATATTCATATTGCCATAAGGAAGCGCCCAAAACTTTTGAAATTTACCTTCCTGAGCGACATACGTTAATTTTTCATCTTTAACCATCACCCGGCATTTTTCGAGATAATATATGCCTTGT
Organism: uncultured Pseudomonadota bacterium; assembly: GCA_964549175.1. Classification (GTDB taxonomy): domain Bacteria; phylum SAR324; class SAR324; order XYD2-FULL-50-16; family XYD2-FULL-50-16; genus CAZJUM01. The sequence goes on from CAZJUM010000038.1 coordinate 17,108, forward strand.
TTATGCGAAGGTAAAATGCCGAGTTATAGTTGATTCTTGTGTTTAAGAGTGAAGTGGCGTACCCCTTTGTTTAT
>CAZJUM010000039.1:0-17022 GCA_964549175.1 uncultured Pseudomonadota bacterium
AGAAAGGGATATTGCTGCTTAACTTTTTTGAACACAACATTTGACTATATCTCGTCAAAACATACTCGTCTGCTAAGTGGTTATGGATCAACCGAGGTTGGTGCTTGCGGTGCTATAGCGAATTTTAGTGAATGTTCAGACTACACTTTTTTAGGACAGGAGTCCTGTGACACTAAACTATATATTGTAGATGATCAATTGAATCCTGTAAAAGCGGGCGAGTCAGGAGAGATAGTGATTGATGCGGTAGATGTTTCCAATGGCTATCTAAATGCCCCAGAGTTGACGAATTCGAAATTTATAGAGAACTCTTTTGCAAATAAAATCTCTCAAAAAATATATAAAACAGGAGATTTTGGAGAATTGCAGAAAAATGGTCAAATCAGATTTCAAGGAAGGATTAATGATTTGACAAAAATAAACGGTATGCGCATTAGCTTACTGGAGATTGAGGCTGTTCTTTATGAATTGCCAGGTGTTAAGAAAGCCTCCGCAGTGACTATCGGGTCTAGCCCTGAAGAAAGGCGGCTTATCTGCTTTGTGATTCTTGTTTCACCGGTTTCTGAGAAGGCTCGAGAGAAGAAAGAGAGCTATTTACTCCGAATGCTAGAGAAGGATTTGCCAGGTTGTTTCATTCCTGAAAAATTAAAGATCATTGATGATATTCCTGTAAATGTAAATGGAAAGGTCGATCGAAAAGCACTAATTGAGATGCTCTGATGAGAGCTTATTCTCAATTAAATCAAGCTCTTGGCTTTCCCTAAGTGAAGTTAGTGTGTTTTTATTGACTTCACCTTTGCTGATGCTGTCATTATCTTTCATTTTACCCGGTGAGCAACTTCCTCAAGAAAATTGCTAGCTGTGCAGATGGGTTTTATTGGTGCCTGGGTTTTATTAGAGTTCGAGGTAAACGCGCTGAAAGTCACTATTTTATTCACCCTTGCGGGAGCAGCAGCAGAGACCGTTAATGAGATTCTGCTAAAAAAGTCCGCTAAGGAATTGCAAAAATTTCCCGCTCTATCAATTGATTGAGAAGCTTTTATGGTGACAAACAAAATAGAATTACTGTAAGAATTAAAAAATACCCTTTATTTTCATTGTGATCAGAGAAAATTCTGACGGAGAATTGAAACTCTTCCCCTAATCTTGGAGATCACACCGCCGAAGTTACGGTGGTCCGCGCAATTGGAAGGTACGAATCGTGTCAGATCCGAGAGGAAGCAGCACTAAGTATCGGAAGATGTGTGCGGACCACTTTCTGATTGAGTGTTCGTCCCAATTTTGATATCTATAAACAACTCTAAAATCATGTCCTACCTTGTCCTTGCCAGAAAACTCAGACCCCCAAGATTTCAAGATCTCATCGGACAAGAACATATCTGGAAAACCTTGATTACGGCTATCAGAACAGACCGAGTAGCGCATGCTTTTCTTTTCACAGGCCCCAGGGGAACCGGAAAAACCAGCTGTGCGAGAATATTGACCAAAGCATTAAATTGTACATCTCCTGTTGATTTTGAGCCTTGCAACCAATGCGAAAATTGTCTGGAGATCAATCAGGGAATTGCCACCGATGTAATGGAAATCGACGCGGCATCCAATCGCGGTATAGAACATATTCGAGAATTGCGGGAAAGCGTTAAATTCTCACCGGCCAAGTGTTTATACAAAACATATATTATTGATGAAGTTCACATGCTGACCGCGGAATCGTTTAATGCCTTATTGAAGACACTGGAAGAACCGCCGGCGCATGTCAAATTCATACTTGCCACCACTGATCAACATAAAATCCCAACAACTGTTATCTCTCGTTGCCAACGGTATGATTTCACCAATATTCCGACGCGTACTATGGTCGATTATTTGAGAAAAGTGGCAGACGCGGAATCTTTGCGACTCAGTGATTCCGCCTTACACCTGATCGCCAGTCACTCAGCCGGTGGGATGAGGGACGCGTTGACTACGATGGACATGCTAATCGGGTTTGGCAGTGAGCAAATCCGGGATGATAATCTTGTTGAAATACTCGGACTCAATGATGTCAAAGAGATCGATAATTTATTGGAGCGAATTGTTAAAAAAGACTTGGCCCAAAGCCTTAGCCTGTTTAACAATCTGATCAACAAAGGCCGATCACTGGCACAACTGGTCACCGATCTTCTCAAGTCGATCAAAGACTTGACTTTGGTTAAATCCCTTCCGGCGGAGAAAATCCGCTGGCATAAGTTTTTACCTGATCAACTGGATAAATATACTGATCTGGCCAAAAAAACGACACTGGCGACCCTGCAACAGTATTTTCACATTTTACTGGAAGTCGAGTCTCAAATCAAATACAGTTCTCAAGCCAGAACCTGTGTCGAAATGGGATTGATTAAAATGTGTTCCGTTGAATCATTAGTCGGAGTGGCTGAAGTAATCTCATTGCTTAGAAGAACCAGTATTGAGCCCTCAAAGAAGTTAAATGATCGCCATGATCAGATTCAGGCATCCACTGATAGAATACTCACGCCAGTGACAAGAGTATATCAACCCGCCAATCGTTTTCAAGAACCCAAAGCTGAAACGCTAATTGACACCAACACAACCAGCCAAACTAGCGGCTTTCCCGACGCGGTATCACCAACCAATACAGAAAATAACGCGCCCCCTGTGGCGGACCCTGCAATCGATCAAGGGCGAAAATATGAGGAAATCGTTTCCGAAAACGATGAACCCCCCTCCGTTGCTGAGGATTCACACAAACCAGAAAAAACCGAGCCCGATATTTCATCAAAAGTGATACAAGAAAGCGGGCCAACAGCATCATCGTTAATTGGGGCACCAACTGATTCAATCATTCCGCACAATAAAGAGGATATTTCACAAAAATGGCAGGCATTTGTCGATGAGGTTGAAAAACAATCAAACAAGGCACTGCTGTCTCTACTGCGAAATTCGGTGGTATTGGAAATGGATCATGATAAACTGGTCATCGGTTACAATCATGCTCAGGCATTCAGTGATGACAAAAAACGAACCATAGCCCAGGCAGCACGAGATTTTTTTAGCACGCCGATTAAGGTATTTTATCGGGAGCAAAACCAGGGAATTGGGGATTCATTAAACGTTCGGACGGACAAAGAACTTGAGCAAAAGGAAGAAGCGCTCAAAGTAAAAGCCGCTAATCATCCAAAGGTTTTAGAGTTATTAAAGATTTTTCCGGAAAGTAAAATTAAGAAAATATCAATTAAGGAGTCATAAATTATGTTGGACGGACTAAATATGAATGAGCTGCTGGAAAAAGCCAAAGAAATGCAAAAGAGCTTTAACGAAAAAAAAGCTGAGGCAGCCAAAAAAACGGTAGACGTTGAAGTGGGTGCCGGAATGATAAAATTGACAATGAATGGTAACATCGATCTGATATCCATTTCAATTGATCCGGAAATTGTGGATCGCGATGATGTGTCAACTCTTGAGGACCTGGTGCGATCCGCTGTCAATGAGGGAATTCGTAAAGCAAAAGAGCTCGGTACATCAGGGTTGGCAGACATGATGTCGCGGATGAATATTCCTGATTTGGCGAATTTAACCCCAAAATGAACCTGCCCGTCGCGCTGGAGCAATTGATCGCCGAGTTGGCGAAAATGCCCGGTATTGGCAAAAAAACTGCGAAACGCCTGGCTTTTTCATTGCTCCAAAAACCGGAAAAAGATTCTATCGCTTTGGCAGAGGCGATCGTGAAGGCCAAACAACGAATTAAGCACTGCAATCATTGTTTTGGTTTTTCTGAGGCGGATTTGTGCTCCATCTGCTCTAGCGGTAGACGCGATCAGGAAATTATCTGCGCGGTTGAGGATCCCAGAAACATTTATACGATCGAAAACGCGGGTATTTTTGATGGTGTTTATCATGTGCTTCAAGGCGCCATTTCACCGCTTCAAGGTATCTCTCCCGATAGACTAAGAATTCGCGAATTGGAAGAACGAATCGCGACAGGCAAAATACGAGAATTGATTATCGCGACCAATCCCACAATTGAGGGCGAAGCCACCGCGCATTATTTAACAGACTTACTGATCAATCGAGTGGAGTCAATCACAAGAATAGCCAGGGGAATTCCCTCCGGGAGTGATATGGAATACGCGGATTCTACGACGTTGAGCAGAGCTTTTGAAGGGCGCACATCATATTCAAAGTTCTAAGATACTATAATTAAAAAATGCAGTCAATTGATAAGGGGAGGGCCACTTCGCCGCTCTTTCAAAGACGGCCCAAACATGACCATCAAGTTGTCATTCCGCGCGTAAGTCGCGGAATCTTCACTCCGGATGAAAACATTGAGATAGATAGCTGTCATTCCGCGCGTAAGTCGCGGAATCCATATCCAGGAGTAGATCATGACAAAGTCAGCTTAGGTATACATTCTAGCCAATAAAAATATGGCACTTTATACATAGGTGTTACCAGCAATTTAGAATACCGCATTTATCAACACAAACATCATTTATTGGAGAGTTTTGCCAAAAAATACCATGTGATTCGTTAGTCTGGTTTGAGCAAGGGCAAGATTTGACAGCAGCAATCAGCCTTGAAAGAAAAATTAAAAACCGCAATAGACAATGGGAAATAGATCTGATCGAAAAAAACAACCCCCATTGGGATGACCTGTCTGGCGAGTGGATGGATTCGCAACTTCGCTTCGCTACGCGCAGAATGACGGAGGGCATCCAGGCGGAAATTGGCGGTGCGACTACCGCGCAGAATGACGGAGGAAACAGAGGATGAGCGGGATTGATGAGTTGATCAAAGTGTATTGTCCTGATGGGTTGGAAGATACGACTCTCGGCGGGATATACACGCTTTCAAGGGGACGCGTGATGTCAAAAGATTATCTTAAAGATAATGCTGGAGACTCTTTGAACAGATAAAACTAAAGGTGGAGAAAATGTCATTCCGCTCGTAGTCGCGGAATCTGAGCGGTCGTTCAACAAAAATGCCATTCCGCGCGTAAGTTGCGGAATCATCATCGACATATAGGGTAGAATGTGATTTTCTGTCATTCTGCTGTTAGGAAGCGTATATCATCATAATTGAATTAGCGACATAAGCGTATTTGAGTCAATATTCGGGTTAATGATTTGGTGATTTGAAAAAATCCGCGGTTATCTTGAATTTGGGTAAGGCTTTAAAATTGTCTTTCCGACCATTTCATTTTTCAGTTGAAATCAGGTTTAAGCCAAAAGTCTCGATAAATTCGAGATAATCGCTTTAAACCTGTTCATCCCCCAATCCCTGAGCGAGTCCCTAATATTAATCCCTGAAAAGCGATTCCCTAACATTAGCGGGAACTCCGGAGAGTTTTGCGGTGAGCTGCGGTCTTGAGCGTTTGGAATCGACTTCAGCGGCAAATGATACCACTGAAGTCAATTGAGGTTTTCCTGTTTTCGGAAGCCCGTTAACGACGGACTTTGTAGGGGTCAAAGTCGATAGGGAGCAGATCGAAAGCCTTGCCTTGGTTTTCAAAATCATTTAGCTCTTCCCTGGCTTCCGGTGATAGCCACCAGGAATCCCAGGTCTTAAAGAGGGTACCGATATCGGCTTTATGCACAACATTCGGAGGCGTTTGCAGATAACGCCACCAGAGAATCCGATAGAAGTCCCCTTTAAAGAAAGGAATCCAGAGCGCGTTGTCAAAAACCATCTCCTCCATTTTCCTGATAGCGCTAACGCGTTCTGACTCAATCATTGAGGTTTCATAGGTTTCGATCAAGCCATCCAGCTCAGCGTTTCCAAACATAAAAAAGTTATTGGACTCAGGCTTTATAAAGGCGGTATGAAAGTATTCCCTAGGTGCCGGATACAAACCGGTAGTCATGGCAGTGACGTGCATTTGATGTTTTTTCTCTCTGAAGGTTTTCCAGGCAGCCGCGCCGTCCATACTTTTAAGCTTGATTTCTATACCCGCTTTCAGCGTGTCTTCTTTAAACACTGTCAGATGGCGAGTCAACCCGGTTCCGCCATATGTCAGCACCAAGGAAAGAGCTTTTCCGCCTTTCATACGGATACCCTCCTCATTTCGGCTGGTCCATCCGGCCTGATCAAGAAGTTGATTGGCGCGAGCTACATCAAACTCACGGGCTCTAATATCTGGGTGTTTGTAGGGAGGAAGTGAATCTATAAAATGGTGTTTTCGGCTATAAACACTGAACATCAATTTTTCATTGATAATATTGAAATTGAAGAGATGGGACAAAGCTTTGCGGATATTGATATCAGACATAACACTATCTTTCGTGTTAAACCATATCCCATAAGCTCCGTCAGGAGTTTCGATGAAAATCCTTTGTTTGTTAACATAGCCTTTCTTGACCTCATCAAAGTTTGTATCCTTTCCCCATCGTTTGGAGGAACTAACAAACAGAATATCAAACTCACCCTTTTTAAACATCTCCAAACCGACATTCCGGTCACGCACAACCTCAAAACGAATTGTGTCAAAATTGAACATTCCTTTGAAATAATGTTCGTTTTCACCCCACCAGTTTTTGACACGGCTAAACTCTACCCATTTCCCGTGTTTATATTTTTTGATAATATACGGTCCGGGAACCGACTCAAACTTCCACTGGTACTTTTTTACAAATTTGTCACTCAACTGGTAATAGTGCTTGGGCAGGGGGGAAAAACTCTGCTCGATCAGAATACGCCAACTTGTTTTGAAATTGACCATTTTAATCGTGTAATCATCTACTTTTTCCACGCGCTCGATGATTTCTTCCATGACATTGTTTGCATAAGGATCCTGAATGTGCTTGGATCGATACACTTCCGCAGCGAAAACAAAATCATCTGCCGTGATCGGTCTGCCATCGGACCAGCGGGCCTTTTTGTTCAATTTGTAATACACCGTTTTATTGTCATCCATGATGGCCCAATGAGTGGCTAAAACAGGGATCACATTTAAGCTGGTAGGATGGACAACTGCTAAAGGCCAACTACCATAAGCTCCGGTGTAGTTGGCAAAATAGCCGTTGGAACCGGGACCAATCAGGCGAAAAGTAGCCGGGTAGCTGGTCATTGACATCCTTAGCTTGCCTCCCCGAACAGCCTGTGCCACTCCCAGCGGAGGATCATCCATATTGGTTTCCCATTTAATTCCGGCTGGTAGCGAGGTTTCTCCAAATGCCCAAAAGGGTAAGAGAAATAGAACAATCAAGATTTCCGTAAACTTTTTCATATTATATCCTCTCAAGAATATTTGATGATATCTCCGCTAACTTCCAAATTTTTAAAATGTCGGAAATTGTTTAATAAGATTCAAGGCAATTTTCTTCGCGGAAATACGATATTTTAGCAAGTTTTCCAAAAATGTCTACCAAGTAGTTTGGTTTTTCGCTATTATTCAATTCGGCGTGGTAAATATCCAATGCGTTCAATAGTCTTATATTGAGAGCAGCCAAGTGATTTTACGACAAAAAAGCTAAAAACTTCCTGGCCTTAAGTGTAAAGCTCTTACTATAACTCTCTTGACATTCGATAGAAATTATGAAACAGCAGAGAATCTCGGAAATGTGAAATATTCGAAGCCTATGAACACCAATCAAAACTCCACCACCACTCCTATTCTGGAAGTAAACAATCTGACGACCTCATTTCAAATCGAGGGGGGGCGATGGGTCACCGCCATTCGGGGAGTCTCCTTCAAGGTCTGCCCTGGAGAAAGCCTGGGAATTATCGGAGAATCGGGTTGTGGAAAAAGCGTGACCTCTATGTCCATCACGCGTCTTATTCCCAAGCCCATTGGCAAGATAAACGAGGGAGAAGTCCTATTTGGAGGCAAAGATCTGCTTAACGAGAGTATAGAATGCGTCCGACAAATTCGGGGAAAAGATATCTCCATGATTTTTCAAGAGCCCATGACTTCCTTGAATCCGGTGCTGACTATCGGTGAACAGCTAATGGAAACCGTCCTGTTCCATGAAAACGTTTCGAAGCAGGTAGCCAGAGAACGATCGATTAAGCTAATTGAAGAAGTGGGGATTTCAGATGCCGCTTCCCGGTTGAAGAATTATCCCCATCAATTATCAGGGGGGATGCGTCAACGAGTAATGATTGCCATGGCACTGCTATGTCATCCCAAAGTGTTGATTGCCGATGAGCCTACCACTGCCTTGGATGTGACTATTCAAGCTCAAATTCTCCAATTGCTCGCCAATCTCCAAAAAAAGCATAATATGGCGCTTATAATGATCACTCATGATATTGGGGTGATTGCTCAAACCTGTGATGATGTAATCGTTATGTACGCGGGGGAAATTGTTGAAACGGCAAGCGTCAAAACTCTTTTCGACAAACCATCGCACCCTTATACGGAAGGACTGCTGAAATCGGTTTTAAGCACGGAGGCCACCCAGGATAAACGTCTTTCCACCATTGAAGGTACGGTTGCTAATTTGTCTGATTTACCGCCTGGCTGCAACTTCCAAAATCGTTGTCCCTATAAATCTGTGCAATGTGAGAAGGCTGCCCCTGAGCTGGGGGAAGTCGAGCCCATGCACCAGGTAGCATGTTTTAACCATCTGCTTGGTCGGCAGTCATGATCAATAAACTCATTCTGGAAGTTAGAAATCTAAGCAAGTTTTTTCCGATTAAAGAAGGAATTATTCAACGAACGCGTCACTATGTTCGAGCTGTGGATGATGTTTCCCTGGATATCCGCGAAAATGAGACATTGGGCCTGGTGGGGGAATCCAGTTCGGGAAAATCAACCTTGGGACGGGCTATCATGCGGTTGGTCGAGCCGGATCAAGGCTCCGTCAAATTCATGGGACAAGAGTTGATCGGATTGAGTTTTCGGAAAATGAAGAAGGTTCGTCAAGGCATTCAAATGATCTTTCAAGATCCCTTGGACTCACTTAACAGCCGATTTACCGTGGAAGAAATCATTACGGAACCATTGGTGATAAACAAAATTGGAAACCATAAGGAACGATTTGCCAGAGCGGAACGGTTGATGGATGTGGTCGGATTACAAAAAGACGGGATCCATCGCTACCCCCACGAATTCAGTGGCGGACAGAGACAGCGGATTGGAATTGCCAGGGCATTGGCTCTTTCTCCTAAATTGATCATCGCCGATGAACCGGTATCTGCCCTGGATGTCTCGATTCAGGCTCAGGTGATCAATCTTATGCGGGATTTGCAAGACGAAATGAATATCAGTTATTTGTTCATTTCCCATGATTTACATGTGATTCATCACGTCAGTAATTGGTTGGCTGTAATGTATTTGGGGAAAATAGTTGAGATGGGAGCCAGCGATATCATCTATAAATCACCGAAACATCCATACACCGAGGCTTTACTGGCTTCTGTTCCCAAACCGCGCCCCGATGCCAAACAGGAATTTAAGGCCATTGAGGGAGAGATTCCCAGTCCAATCAATCCTCCCCCGGGATGTCATTTTCATCCCAGGTGTCCTTATATGATCAAAGATTGCCGCCAGGTGCCACCTGTGCTAAAATCCTCAGCGGATAACGAGGAGCATTTGTTATCTTGTCATATAAGAAATAAGTATCATTGAACCGGAAAACCGAGAAATGTCAGAGGATGGATCGAAAAAGATTATTATTTGCTGAGCCGTAGAAAGAGAAGCTACCCATGAGAGATTATCTGATTCGTCGAACATTGTTAATGATTCCGACTTTAATTGGAATTACCATCCTTGCCTTTTCTATCACCCGGATTGTTCCCGGAGGGCCGATCGAACAGCTTATCATTCAAGCCCAACAAGGGGGCCGGGGTGATGAGTCGGGAGGGGGAAAAGTTAAAACGAACAGCAGTCGTCAGGGACTTAGCGACGATGACATTCAATACCTTAAAGAGCTTTATGGGTTTGATAAGCCGCTTCCGATTGCTTATTGGGATTGGCTGACTCGAATACTTGTCTTGGATTTGGGAGAGTCCTATCGATACTACGAGCCGGTTTGGGATATTGTCATTGAAAGGGTTCCCGTCGCTCTTTATTACGGATTGATGACAACCTTATTGACCTATTTGATTTGTATCCCTCTGGGGGTATTAAAAGCAATGAATGATAAGACTTGGTTTGACAGTATCAGCTCTTTACTGATTTACGCGGGGTATGCTTTTCCGGGATTTGTGTTTGGACTGCTCCTGCTGGTGTATTTTGGGAGTTATCTTGAATGGTTTCCCATGGGAGGATTCACGGGTGATGATTTTGACGAGTTAGGATTTTTCGGAAAGGTCCGGGATATTATTTATCACTCTGTTTTGCCTATGGCAGCTTATTTGGTGAGTAGTTTTGCCACCATGACGGTTCTGCAAAAGAACACCCTGTTGGAAAATCTGGGGGCGGATTACATCCGTACCGCCTTTGCCAAGGGATTGCCCAGAAAGCGAGTGATTTTAAAACACGCCTTGCGAAACTCTCTCATCCCCATCGCCGCCACCTTCGGACATAATATCAGTTTGGTCTTTACAGGCCAGTACCTGATCGAATTTATCTTTAATATTGATGGTTTGGGATTGTTGGGTTACGAGTCGGTCGTCAACCGAGACTATCCGGTGGTGTTGGGAACCCTTTTACTGAGTAGCTTGTTCTATTTGGTGGGAAACCTGCTTTCAGACATTTGCTTGGCCTCAGTTGATCCACGAATTCGATTTCATTAGCAGGGTGATATCATGATAATTGATCCGAAAACACGGAAGCGTATTAAGAACTTCAAAAAAGTAAAACGCGGCTATTACTCCTTTTGGCTCCTGATGATATCGATTTCACTTTCCATTATATTGGAGCTTCTGGTGAACAACAAGGCACTGGTGGTCCATTATAACGGAGATTATTATTTCCCGGTCGTCTCCAAGGTCTATCAAAGTACCACTTTTGGTCTGAAATATCCCTATGAGACAAAATATCGGGAGCTTCAGCGAGCCTTTAAAGAGGAAAATAAAGGCAACTGGGTGTTGATGCCTTTGATCCCCTTTAACCCCTATGAAAATGACTTTTCACTTAAAGAGAACCCACCCAACAGACCCAGCTTGGAAAATGAGCATTATCTTGGCACGGATTCCAGCGGACGGGACGTCTTAGCCAGGTTGTTATACGGTTTTAGGGTCTGTATCTTTTTCGCGCTCGGGGTTTACATTGTGACTACTATTATTGGTGTTTTTTTTGGTTGTCTCATGGGATATTTTGGAGGGAAGTTCGATCTGTTTTTTCAGCGAATGATTGAGATATGGATCAATATTCCCTCGCTTTATCTGATTATCATCATCGGAGCTTTAATCTTCCCCAATGTTTACATCCTTATGAGTATTCTGGTCTTTGTGCACTGGCCGGATATGACCACCTTCATGCGGGCTGAGATGTATCGAGAAAAAAGACGACAATACGCTGAAGCGGCCCGGTCTATGGGAGCGGGGCATTTGAGGATTATTTTTTCCCACCTGCTTCCCAACTCCCTGGTTCCCATCATAGCCCGCATGCCCTTTCAAATGGTATGGGGAATTCTGGTGCTGACTTCCTTGGATTATTTAGGCTATGGTCTCCCCGCTCCAATCCCAAGCTGGGGAGAAATGATGTTCCAAGGCAGAGAATCATTCTCTTACGCTCCCTGGCTGCTCCTGGTTCCGTCTATAGCCATCACTGTGGTGCTAACCCTGTTCACCTTTATGGGCGAAGCGGTGCGGGAAAGTTTTGATCCAAAGCAGTTTATGATTTATGAGTGATTCCGGACAGGTGAGTGAACGAACCTCATTAACATATTCATAAAGTTATTGTAAGTGTATACCTTCCATAGATCCTCGCGAATCAAGCCCAGCTTTCCTAATTAAAACAGGACGTTCGACAACCGGCCAGATAGCCCTGTTCGCCTTAATTAAACATCAAAGCGACCAACCTTTCCCTTGATTTTTGTGGCGTAAGACAATATCTTTTGAGAAATTTCTTTCGTTTGATTTTCCAATTATGTAACAACATTCTGAAAAAGCCCCAATGACTTCTCTACTAAAATCGATGTTTAATTTTACGAAAAATGACCACATCCAATATATTTATCTGATTCCCGGAGAGGATAATATGGCACTTTGGGAACTTTTGGATCAGGAAGAGTTGGAACGACGGATTAAACAAAATTTATTGGAGGAAGGTTGCCGACTATTTAGAGTTAATCAGGAATTCAATGTCCGATACGAAAAAACAACCTATTTGGAATAACTATTCTGTACCTTGGTTCGCAATGGTTGGCTTGTTGTTGGGTGATATATCATTCGACCTCGTAAAGCTCGACCTTTTAATCCGTTCAATTTGTCTGTTCTGATCTCAATCACCACTCACATCAGCATATGGGTATTCCAAAAGGGGTTAAACAAACCCCAATGATGCGGCAGTTTTATCAAATCAAAGAACAACATAAAGATGCGATTTTGCTTTATCGCATGGGAGACTTTTATGAAATGTTTGGTAATGATGCCGTTATCGCTGCCAACGCACTACAAATACAACTAACCACTCGCAATAAAAACAAAGAAGATGCAATACCCATGTGCGGCGTGCCACACCACGCCTATGAACAGTATCTCAACAAGCTTACATCAGCGGGGCATAAAGTGGCCATCTGCGAGCAAACTGAAGATCCTGCATTGACTCAAGGCATTGTAAAACGAGAAGTTGTCAGAATTGTTACACCAGGCACCGTTATTTCTCCCGATTTGATTGCCGCGAACAGCAACAGCTATGTCTGTGGAATATCGCTAAACCCCAAAGATCAAAAAGCGGGAATTGCATTCGCGGATTTATCCACAGGAGAGTTTGAACTGTCCGAACTGGATGTTTCCAAAAGCTGGGACGCGTTATTTGAAGTGGTACTCCTTTATCGTCCACCGGAAATTCTGGTCCCTCAAGTAACCAAAGATAAAGAAAGAACAATTTATGACTCTATTTGCGCGCAACTCAGTCAAATTACAACCACACAAGGAAGAAAGCCACACATTGATCGAGTGGATCCTTATGCCTTCGATGTCAGTAATGCTCAGCGGATCCTGCAAGAACACTTTTCAGTCAACAATCTGGCGGGATATGGCATAGCCGACCAAGTGCTGGGGATCAAAGCCGCCGGAGCCGTCTTGCGGTATTTGAAAGATACTCAAAAGGATTCGCTTCATCACATTGTCGCAATCAAGCAAATTTGCAATCAAGATCAAATGCTCCTGGATGAGGCAACGATTCGCAATCTTGAATTGTTTCAAAACTCCAATGGTTTCGGAGATCAAGATACGCTGTTCGCAGTACTGGACAATACCAAAACAGCAATGGGTGCTCGTATGCTGCGCAGGTGGTTATCGGCGCCATTGGTTAAAAAGGACGCTATCGATAAACGCTTAGCGAATGTCGCGTCCTTTATCACTCAAGATAATCTGGGCCGCAAAATTCGGGAACTTCTTGTCAAGGTGGGAGATCTGGAAAGGATAATTTCTCGAATTTCCATGCCACTTACCAATATTGCCGATGTCGTTCGACTCAGAAACAGTTTACAGCCGCTACCTTACCTCGCGGATTTGTTCAGTCAAAATCGTGACCAGATCCTCAGTAAGTTATTTAACGGATTTGATTCACTGGAAGACCTTTATGAAATGTTGTTATCTCAGATTTCCGAATCCCCCAGGCTGAAACTCAATGATGGCGGATATATCAATACGGGGGTGGATACAGAGCTGGATCGGTTAAAAGATTTGATGAGGAATGGGAAGCAATTAATTGCCAACATGGAAGCTGATCAAAAGCTAAAACACGGAATCAATTCTTTAAAAATCGGATACAATAAAGTATTCGGATACTTCATCGAAATATCCAATACCTCTAAGCATCTCGTACCGGATCATTATATCCGCAAACAAACATTGGTGAATTGTGAGCGATATATCACCGAAGAACTTAAAGAACTCGAAGAAAGTATTTTATCCGCTGAGGATGAGAGCAAAGCGCTGGAGCTCAAATTATTTGAGATCATAAAAAAAAAGCTGCAAAGCGCAATCAAGCGCATTCAGAGAACCGCCAGTTTAATAGCAGAGATCGATGTATATTCCACCTTCGCCCATAATGCCAACACATACAATTATTGCAAGCCCGAGCTGGACGAAAGACCAAACCGAAGAATCGTTGATATTAGGGATAGCCGCCATCCGGTGATCGAATTATTGGATTTCGAAGAGCCGTTCATTCCCAACGATGTACAACTTGATTCGGACAAAAAGTATATATTAGTCATTACAGGCCCTAATATGGGCGGAAAGTCCACCTATATGCGCCAAACCGCTTTGATTTCCCTTATGGCGCAAATCGGATCTTATGTGCCCGCCAAACGTTCCAGGCTGAGTGTATTCGACCGCATATTTACGCGAGTGGGAGCTGCCGATAACCTGACCAAAGGTCAAAGCACATTTATGGTTGAGATGAGTGAAGCCGCCTCCATCTTAAATAATGCCAGTTCTCAAAGCTTGATCATATTGGACGAAATCGGACGAGGGACCAGCACATTTGATGGGATCAGTATCGCATGGGCGATGATCGAAAATATTCACAGCACTGGTGCCCTCACTTTATTCGCGACACATTACCATGAGTTAATCCTTTTAGAAGACCAATTGACAGGAGTGGCCAACGCCAAGGTCGTGGTTAAAGAAGAAAACGAGAACATAGTATTTTTGCGCAAAGTCGTTGCCGGTAAAGCGGATAAAAGCTACGGTATTCAAGTCGCGCGACTGGCCGGATTACCTCAAGCTGTCGTGGATGCGGCGAAGGATGTACTCAACAAACTTGAAGCCGCTGAGGAAAAGTTTAAAACCCCGGAACACCCTCATACTTCCAACAATGACAACGACCTGATTAAAGAAGACAACATACAATTAAGCTTCATGCCTCCGGAAGAGCCTTGGGTAGCTGATATTAAAAAATTTGATATCAATCGAAAAACACCTTTTCAAGCGATGGAGTTTCTCTACAAAATACAAAAGAAAATCTCAGGATAGATGATAATGCCAGTCAATCGAGGAATAGCCTTTTTATTTGCTTTTTTCACTTTGATCAGTGTGTGTACGATCTATGGTGACAATATTGATCGACGGTATGAAAAAGCGGCCAAAAATTATCATCGCCTATTCAAGTCTACCCAATACAATAAAATTGAGGATAACTGGCTTAAAACCATTCGCCAATTTCAGACTATTTTTAAAAATTACCCCAAGCATCGACAAGCAGCGCCATCATTATACAACATCGGCAAATTATACCGGGGTCTGTTTCAACGAAGTCGCAAAAGCATCTATTTAGATCGCAGCAATATTGCTTTTCGAACCGTGGTCAAAAAATATCCGACATCAGAGTTGGCTGACAATGCACAGTATTTACTGGCAGAAAACTACGAAATTTACCAAAAAGAACATAACCTGGCCTATTATGAGTACCAAAAACTCATCACTTTGTTTCCCAACCAGTCTATGGCTAAAAAGGCCGCGGTTAAACTAACTCAACTTAATCCGAATTTAAAATCAGTTCCAACGCCTACCCAACCGGATAACGTATTGCCTCCGAACGACCTGGCAACTGCTCGATTTGGAGGACTAAGTGAGGAAGAAGCCAATCAATCCGATAAGCTTATTTTGATTTCAAAGATCGACTGCTGGTCAACCGACGACTGGTCAAGGATGGTGATTAATATTGGGGAAGATGTACGTTACAAATATCAAGCGTTACCAGAAGATAAATCGCGGGGAAAAAGCAAACGAATGGTAGTGGACATCATCAACGCTTATCTCCCTTTAAATTTTAATAAAAAAATTGCCACTGACGACGGACTGGTAAAACAAATTCGCGTTGCCCAATTTGATCAATCGACTGTACGCATCGTGCTTGATTTGACAAATCTGAAAAAAGTGAAAGTTTTCGATTTCAAGCTACCCCGTCAATATAAAATCGTCGTTGATGTTTTGGGCCAATCGCCCGTCAAAAATCACATAGCAAGTAAATCCATTGTCGCTCCGACTGTCGAGATAAAAGAGGACAAGCAGCAGCCTTTAACTTTGGCCAACAATCTCGGTTTAACAGTAAAAAGGATTATATTAGATCCCGGTCATGGCGGAAAAGACCCCGGTGCCGTTGCTTTTGGTATCAAAGAGAAAGATATCGCTCTCAAAATTGCCAAACAATTGAAGCAGGTGATCAATCGCGAAAAACCAAGGATGGAGGTATTGCTGACTCGAAACAAGGATATTTTTTTGAGCTTGGAGGCTCGAACAGCATTTGCCAATAAAAATCAGGGAGATTTGTTCATCAGCATTCATCTTAATGCCAGCGATAAAGAACAAGTTTGGGGATTGGAAACTTATTCTCTGGATTTAGCTACCGACAATGACGCGCTTGCTCTGGCCGCGAAAGAAAACCAGACCACTGTTGAAAACATGAGTGGGCTGCAGCGTATATTGAATGAGCTGATGGTCGATTCTAAGATTAAAGAGTCCGAACTCCTGGCCAAATACATCCAGAAATCCGCCATAGATGCTATTCGCGCGACGAAGATAATTCATCTAAAAGATTTGGGAATCAAACAAGCACCGTTTAGGGTATTATTGGGCGCCCGAATGCCAAGTGCCTTAATCGAAGTTGGATTTTTAACCAACAAACAAGAACATAAACTATTAAAAACCGGGAAATATCATTTGGCATTAGCCACTGGTATATTTAAAGGGATCAGCGGTTATATCAATTAATTACTGCTCATTCCCAGCTTTCCGCCTTAAATCGATCAAAACCAAAAAACGAATAAACGTCACTGTTTGCTGCCGTAAACTAAAACTATTCGTGAATAAAATAATATGATTATGTACCATTCGCAAGCTCATTTCTTTGATCACCCCCTGTCATTCCCGCGAAAGCGGGAATCTAAGCTCCTCTGATGCAATGATTAAGGTTGAGGAAGAGTCATTCCCGCGAAAGTGGGAATCTAACCATAAAAGCCTAAG
>CAZJUM010000040.1:0-16937 GCA_964549175.1 uncultured Pseudomonadota bacterium
TCCATAGCTCTTCGAGACTATGGAGCCACCAGAGAGAAATTAGCTAAACAGTTACTATAAAACTATCATTTAAAAATGGGAACCACAGGTAATAACAAATCTGATAAAACGCGTTAAGGTGCGGGTTTTAGGTCAACTCGCCCGATATGTTCATTAAAATATCAATTAAGCGTTCCCGAGAAGCATTCTCAATATCTTCGGGGACGTTTTGACCAGTTGTCAAATAGGTGATCGGCAATTTAAATCGAATGGCATGATTAAAAATAGAACCATAACTGGTGGATTCATCTAATTTTGTAAAGACAACACCACTCAAACCGATAGTGCTGAATCGCTTTGTAATTTCAACCAAATCACTATCTTTGGTGGTGGAACTAAGCACCAGCAAATTCGAAAATTGATCATAGGCTTTAAAAAAGTCTCGCAACTCCGACATTTGCGTTTCATCTCGCTGGGATCGACCGGCAGAGTCAATCAGGATTAAATCCTTATCTCTAAATGCCTTCAGGGTTTTATCTAACTGATTGATATCATTCACTACTCGAATGGCGACCTTAATAATGCGAGCGTACTCTTTAAGCTGTTGTACGGCCGCGATCCGATAAGTGTCCATGGTAATTAATCCAATTTTCAGATCCGGATTCTCAATTTTCTGACTACCGGCTATTTTGGCCAAGGTGGTGGTTTTTCCGACACCAGTCGGTCCCAAAAAAGTTAAGATTTTAGGACCCGAAGATCCCTTTTTTTTTGTCGGAGCTTTATCAATACGCAAAACCTGCATAAACATTCGGGCAACATAGACTTTGACATATGAATAATTATCAATTGCTTTTTTAGAGATTCTCTTTTTTACTTCTTTGATCAATCGTCTGGCAAATTTTTCTTCAACACCATTAAAGCATAATTGTTGGTAAATCGCGATCAGGTTTTCATGGAGATCATCGTCTCTGAGTCCGTCGGATTGCGCCACCAAATTGCTGATCAAATTTTTCAGCTCGGATAACTCATACCTCAAATGCTTTACAGCGGCATTATCATTCACTTCACGTTTGACCCCACGTCTCAAATCCTGAACCAGATCTTTGAGTTCACTGATGTCTTCTTTAATTGTATCGCAAGACTTCCGATCACCCAAATCAGATGTTGACTTTGGGTGTTGAGGCGGATTGTTGGTGATCTCATTCTGATACTCCGACTTACCAAGTGCCGACATTGAATTGCCGCGGGTATCACCGGACGAACGACTCGGTCGGTCGTCTCGCGCGGCAGTCACTTCCAGTGAGGGGTTTCCGAACAAACCAAAAGCGCCACTACCTTTTTTAACCTTTTTGGTTGAAATGATAATGGCATTACTCCCCAGGTCGTCTTTGATCATTTTAACGGCCTCTCGCATATTGGCCACAATATACTTTTTAACTTGCATAAATCCTATATCATCATTGGGTTAAATCCATAGAGATGAAAATATTTCCCATGTTTGGAAAAGGAAAAATCATGCCACTTCAAGAAGTTATCTCATTTTGGTAAATTACGACCACATTTTTCATTGTAGCTCAGCTATAAAGTGATTCGCTTGCCCCGGTATATTAATCAAACGCTTGAGGCGACCTGAACCTTTTATTTTGATATTTAAACCTTCTTGTGAGGCTACCACCAATACTTCTCTCATTGTTTTGTTTTTCAATCGATCACTCAATTGATCAATCGATTGTCGCTTCTTTTTAAACGATTCCGCCGACAAGTTAATTCCGTTAAATATTTTAACTCCAGACCCGGGGTTTTTCAGGTAATCTCTCAGCCAGCGTTCTTCTTGATGTTGAGTTACTTTTTCCGCGATTTTTTTAAATACAATCACCGCGTTTTTTTGCCCCAAATAACTTGCTTTCGGATCATCAATTACCACCAATATAGTTGTGTCAGGTTTATCCGCCGGAAAAAATCCGATAAATGAGGATAAGTGGCTATCCGAAGAATACTCACCAGTTTTTGGGTTGAACTTCTCCGATGTTCCCGTTTTACCGGCAACGGTTATTCCCGTGATTCTGGCGCTGTATCCGGTTCCCCCCTTCCGGGTCACACTCATCATGAATTTTTTCATGATCTCAGCCGTTTCACGTTTGAGAATCCGCTGAGGTTTGGGGCGATTTAATGGCATCAACTCACCGTTCGCTTTTTTGGCTTGCCGCACGACATACGGAGCAACCAGCTCTCCCCCGTTTGCGATCGTATTAATCCCGCTGATTAATTGAATGGGGGTCACAGATATAGAGTGACCGAACGATATGGTGGCAACATCAGTTTCCGACCATTTACGAAAATCAAAGACACGACCTTTGACTTCTCCGGGTAGCCCAACGCCGGTTTTACGTCCAAAGCCAAAATCTTTAATCATTCGATAAAAAACTGATCTTGGGATCATTTGTCCAATCTTGGCGGCACAAATATTCGATGATTTTTGCACAATTTTTTCCAGTGAAAGCCACTCATAAGAGCCGATATCATGGATAGTACGGTCCTGTATCTGGTAAGCGCCGTTTTCGCAGAAGAATATATCATTCTCCCGGATAATCTCGTTCTCCAATGCTGAGGCAATGGTGATAATTTTGAACGTTGAGCCTGGCTCGTACACCGATCCCACGACTCGATTAAAAAAGTTGGAGCGATCATATCGATCAAAATTATTGGGATCAAAATCCGGTAAACTAGCTATTGCCAAAATAGCACCGGTCTGAGATTCCATCACAATGGCAATACCGCTTTTCGCTCGCATTTTGCTAAGTGCCTTGTTCAGCTCAATCTCAACCAAATATTGAATTTCGCTATTAATGGTGAGATCAAGCGAGCCGCCGGAAAAACGTTTCGCGTTCGAACGCTTGTAAGCATCTCCCCAACCCAGTTGTCGATTTCTCAAATCCATTAGATGTGAATTGTATTGGAACTCTAATCCTTCAAGCCCTTGAGAATCAATGCCGGAAAAACCAATTAATTGAGCGGCCAGACTTCCTGACGGATAGAATCGTTGATATTCTTTTAAACGATGGACACCTGGTAGTCGAAGCCGGTGAATTGATTCGCTCGCTCGTGGTTTTGTATTCCTTTTTAGCCAGGTGAAGGATACTTTCGCGGTCAATTTTTTAAGTAGCTTTTCCCGATCAAGAGAAAGTATTGAACCAAGTTTTTGCGCGGTATCAGCGGGGTTCTCAACTTCTGTGGGAATGGCGAACCACGAATCCATAGGCAGTGACACCGCCAATATATTTCCATCTCGGTCGTAAATAGCACCACGCTGTATCTTTACCGATCGGAACTGACTGTGCTGTCGTTCCGCCAATAATTCCCATACCGGACGCTCAATCACTTGAAGATAAAAAGCCCTTATCAACACGATTATGGCTGCCAGAAAAAAAAAACGCCTTACCCAGGTTACGCGTTGAGGAAAGCTCTTCGATATGAGTTGCTGGCTAAACAGAATCATTCAGTTTCCTCCTCCCCATTTTCCACTTCTACTTCAATTATCTGACTTTTATGAGCTTCCTGGAGTTTTAGTTCTTGGGAGGCTATCTTTTTGATTTTATCATATTGAGTAAGATATCTTTCTTCCAATTTCAAAGGCAGAATTGTCGACTCAATCTTTCTCTTTTCCAATAGTAATTTCCGTACATGCCGTTCCGTTCTGATATATTCCACGCGTTGCCGCACAAAAAACAGCGCGACCAAAACCAACCCGATCAAAGCCAGCACAAGCTTAACAGAGCTTTTTCCCTCACTTTCCGCTTTACGGCGGACGATGCGGCTCGATTTTTTCTGACTTAAATAAGGAAAGTCTTTCATAGTTTTTCCACAATCCTCAATTTCGCGCTTCGTGCCCGAGGATTGATCGCGATTTCAGCTTTCGATGCTTGAATAACTTTTTTATGAATTTTTCTCACCTGGGGTTTTAATCCACAAACACAAACCGGAACTTCCACAGGACAAGTACAAGGGTTTTCCCATTCTCGAAACCTCTGTTTTACCGGTCGATCTTCCAACGAGTGAAATGTAATAATGGCAATTCTTCCGCCGGAATTCAAGAGCTCAATCGCGCACCGCAAGAAATCACCAAGTTGCCGAATCTCCTCGTTAACGACAACGCGAAAAGCCTGAAAGGTTTTAGTGGCAGGATGAGTTCTTTGAAATTGAAATTTTTGAGGTACCGCCTCTTTAACACATTCAACCAGTTCGGTGGTTAAAGATAGTGGTTTTTTTTTCCGATGAATTAGGATTTGTCTGGCAATACGAAACGCGAATCGCTCCTCGCCATATTGTTGAATTATTCGAGCTAACTCCCGCTCACCTTTTTGATTGATAAGTTGGGCAGCCGTTATGCCGGATTCAGGGTTCATCCTCATATCCAAAGGGCCTTCATGTAAAAAGGAAAATCCCCGCTCCGGTGTATCAATCTGAAATGAGGAAAACCCCAAATCAGCTAATATGAAGTCAAATCGCTGTTCTTCCGCTTTCAGGCGAAATGCCGCTTCACTAAACGAGGCATGAATCAATTCAAATCGACCGTGAAACGATTTCAATTTTTCCCTCGCGGCGCGAATCGCTTCAGGATCACGATCAACACCAACCAACCCTATGGCATCATTTCGTTTTAAAAACTCAAAAGAATGTCCGCCACCACCAATTGTAAAATCCGCGACACAACCACCTGCTTGGGGAAGATATGAACAGATTTCCTCAACCATTACAGGAATATGATTAAACCCCATCAATAATTTCTCCCTATTCCTTATTTTTGTTCCGTCTCGCTTTAATTACAAAATTATCTGGCCCGTCAATCATACTGATAAACAAAGATATGAGCAATTCAATAAGATATTCAGGTCGTGTAATATTGATTATGTAGATTGAATAAGAGCTTAAAAAAAAAGCGCTTTCCCTTTCAAGAGTAAATTGTCGACCAAAACAATCACTCAAGGAGAAAGCGCCTTGAAGATAGAAACCATTTACCGGATTTTCAAGATTTCATCAAAGCCATCAGGAAGATCGGCCCGATTTTCCTAATTGGTGTTAGCCAAAGATTTTTTCGATGGCAACGGACACAGCCGTCACGATAGTATCAATTTGCTCTTTGGTCGCGATCAGGCATGGAGCAAAATTCATGGTATTGTTGAGTCCGTGAAAACTGGAGTTTGTGCGTCCGGCAATCACCCCTTCCGCCATCAAGTTGCCCATTAACTCGCCCATTTTGGCTTCCGAAATAGCTTCCTTGGTGCTGGTATCGACAACAAACTCGACGCCGGCAAATAGTCCCTGACCTCTCACATCACCGACAACATTATATCTTTTTAGAGTCTCCAATTGCTTTAGAAGATACTCCCCGACTGTGGCACTATTATCCAGAAGATTTTCATCCTCTATAATCCGGGTACTTTCCAGAGCGGCGACAAATGAGGAGGTACACCCACCGTAAGTTGAAATATCCCTGAAATAGTCCAAACGTGTGTCTTCATTGGTCGGATCATTTAAAAACACATCAAATATTTTTTGTTTCACCACAGTCGCTGAAAGTGCTTCATAAGAGCTGGCAAGTCCCTTGGCCATGGTGATAATTTCAGGGTCGATATCATAATGCTCGTGTCCCCAGAATTTCCCGGTTCGTCCAAATCCGCAAACGACTTCGTCCATAATCATCCAGATATCATATTTTCTGCAGATATCCTGAAGGATGGGATAGTATTCCGGCACTGGTTTTAAGACACCACCACCCGCCGTGATGGGTTCGACAATCATGCCCCCGATTGTGTCGGCACCTTCCTTTACGATAATATCCTCAACTTTTCGGGCACATTCAATATCACATTCCCCATAGGCCTTATCGTAAGGGCAGCGATAGCACGCGCAGTGCGGAAATTCTACAAATCCTTCCAAAAACGGACCAAAATCCTGTTTTCGTTGCGCTTGCCCTGTCGCGCTCATCGCACCGAAAGTGGTTCCATGATAATCACGGTCACGATACATAATCTTGTATTTCCCTTTTCTCGACGGGTCGATGCGAGAGGCTTGTCGGACAATTTTAAATGCTTTCTCATTGGCTTCGGAGCCTGAATTGGAAAAATACACTTTATCGTGATTGGGTAGTTTTTCCAGTAACTTTTTAGCGAATTTGATTGCGGGAATATTTCCGAAAACACCGGCGAAATAGGACATTTTTTTAAGTTGAGCGCAAACCGCGTCGGCAATGGAATCACGACCATACCCGACCATTACACTCCAGACACCACCCGATGTGGCATCCAGATATTCCCGACCACGGATATCTTTCACTATCAAGCCCTTGCCCTCGACGATGATCATCTGTTCCTGTGACGCGAAGCATTTGTGAGGTTTCAAATGATGCCATAAAGCATCTTTATCACCCGCCACCATTTCTTCAACATCATATTCTAACCAATTGGTTTTATTTTGCATGGGAAGCTCCCGATTACACATTTTTTGTTGATACCGCCAAAGCCTGTCGCATAAAAGCCTCAGCAGTGAATACATGTCAATTACTTTTGTGGTCGCATATCGGCCTTATCAATTCCCGCCACAACTACAGGCTTTTTCATAGCATCACGTCGGAATGGTTCGCCTAATTCCTGATTGGTCATCACCTCGATAAATGTCGTTTTGCCATTTTCCATTTGCGCTTTAATGGCGATAGCCAGTTTTTCCCTCAGGTCGTCCATAGTTGTAGCGGTCACACCTTCAACTCCGCATGCTTTGGCAATATCCGCATAAGAGACATTCCGATTCAGTTCGGTACCGACAAAGTTATCATCGTACCATAAGGTCGTGTTTCGTTTTTCGGCTCCCCATTGATAATTACGAAAGATAATCATCGTGATACCAGGCCAATCGTCACGACCACAAGCAGTCATCTCATTCATTGATATTCCGAATGCGCCATCACCCGCAAAGCCAACTACCGGGACATCAGGTCGCGCGATTTTAGCACCACAAATTGCTGGGAAACCGTATCCACAAGGTCCGAACATGCCCGGAGCCAGATATTTTCGTCCTTCCTCAAATGTGGGGTAGGCATTTCCAATCGCGCAGTTATTTCCGATGTCGGAAGAGATGATTGCTTCGTGAGGTAATACCGACTTAATCACACGCCATGCCATGCGGGCTGTGATTTTTTCCGGATCTTTGTTCCGGGCTCGTTCGTTCCAAGTGGTTCCGGCATCATCTTCCTCATGATCCATTCCCGCTAGTTCCCGATCCCATTCGACTTTGGTGATGGCGATGGTTTCCTTCCGTTTATCACGGTCCGTGTCTCCGGCGCTGGGCGAGAGTTGAGCCAAAATAGCATTGGCAACCTTGCTGGCATCACCCACAATTCCCACCTCAATTTGTTTGGTCAGACCGACGCGATCCGGATTAATATCCACTTGTATGATTGATGCCTTTGTAGGCCAATAGTCAATACCATAACCGGGCAAGGTGGAAAACGGATTGAGTCGGGTTCCCAGAGCCAACACCACATCGGCCTCGAAAATCAACTGCATAGCCGCTTTTGACCCATTATAACCCAACGGACCCGCAAATAGAGGATGACTTCCGGGAAACGCATCATTATGCTGATAACCGCAACACACTGGTGCGTCCAAACGTTCCGCCAACTTCATGGAGTCCTCAATGGCTCCGCCGATCACAACGCCACCACCGTTTAGAATGACAGGAGATTTCGCTTCGGATAAAAGCTCAGCGGCACGCGCGATAGCATCATCGCCACCCGCCGGGAGCTCGAAATCAGTGATTGCCGGGAGCTCAATATCAATAACTTGTGTCCAGAAATCCCGGGGTACGTTAATTTGGGCTGGCGCCGAAGCGCGCTTGGCTCGCATGATCACACGGTTTAACACTTCCGCAATTCGTGAGGGATGTAATACCTCTTCCTGATAGGCCACCATATCCTTGAAAACGGACATTTGCGGAACTTCCTGAAAACCACCCTGCCCCATGGTCATGTTGGCGGCTTGGGGAGTTACCAGTAAGAGCGGTGTGTGGTTCCAGTAAGCGGTTTTAACGGGCGTGACGAAATTAGTGATTCCGGGGCCGTTTTGGGCCACCATCATACTCATCTTACCAGATGCGCGAGAAAATCCATCGGCCATCATTCCGGCATTATATTCGTGTCCGCAATCCCAAAAACTGATACCAGCTTTGGGAAACAAGTCAGAAACCGGCATCATTGCTGAGCCAATAATACCAAACGCGTGCTCGATACCATGCGTTTGCAACACCTTAACGAAGGCTTCTTCAGTGGTCATTTTCATAATTTCGATCTCCTTGAGGTTTGTTTTTTTTGATGTCTGATACATTAGATATCAGACATCAAACAAAATGGTCAAGTATTTTTGAAAAACACGCGGCTTACTCCAGTCAACCCCAAAATTTAGCAGCGATCTCCGTTTAATCATTGAGAGGATCTTCTGGTTTATTGAGGTCGTTATTTTTCTTTTTCGTAAAAAACAAGATCCCAACAGTGATTCCGGCGACTACAGCGGATAGTTTGATTTCCTTAGTGACATCAAAATCCAAAAGAATGAGCTGTGGAATTTTATATGACAGATAACCCAGCTGAAAAATAAAGATAAGAACCATTGTGACTCTCAATGGATTTTTCACGGCATAAGTTATTTGGATAATTGATTAACAATCGGTTCCCACAGTTTGCCTAATTTCCATGAACTGAATTCCTCAATGGAAAGCTGCTCCTGTTTCATAAACAAATCTAATGGCCAGACAGGGCGATTGTCGACTAATAAACGACCGCTGGTAAGTGAGTTCATAATGTCATCTGACAGATCCAGCTTCCAATTGAGATCCAATTGTTGCCAGGTTTTACGATAGTTCTCCAGATATTCGATTTGATTGAATGATCCCAAACACCGGATTCCATTTAAGAACTTCAGCACCAAAAACACGATAAAAACGCCCGGGCATATATGGTCATCACTGAGTAATTGATATAGCTTGTCAATCGATTCCACTCTGTATGATCTCTTTGTTCCGGTCAGATAATTATGATCCCAATACAGGTGGTCGACTTTTGATGATTTTTTCCCCCGGTAATTGCTTAAAAGTGGCGATGGCAAGTTAAATGCCTTCCAAATTATCGTCGATTCCGGCGTTTGAGAATGAAACAATTGTTTGATCGCGTGATCTTTTTCAGACGACAGAATTTTAAGGAGATACCGTCTAATCACCCGATTAATATCAAAATACAAAATCTTGTTCGTGTTAAATATCGAGTTTTGAATCGCACTACAAACGTTTACTGCCCAATGTGAATACGCGCTTTTAACCGGTGAGTCGGGAAGGATTGCCTTTAATGGCTGTTCGAAATCGGAGAATAGCTCGATTTGTTGTGTTGTGAGATTGGTTCCGTAAACAAGCTGATCACGTTGTTTGGAAGGAATGAGTGAAATTCGGGAATCATTATCTCCATGTACGCGTCTTTCTTTGGCGGCTTTGATGGCTTGAGAATAAGATTTCGAAGATTTTTTAAGTAAAACTCCCAGCGGCAGATCGCCAAAACTGAGAGCGCCACTCCATGCGACATTGGAAAATGATACACCTGAATTCGCCCCAACTAAGTAATAATCGGAAAATACCAATCCTGTCAGGCAGATGATGTCGAGTGATAAGAATGTTGGTCCATTCGTCGGTGTGACATGATGAGATGTTTGGATTGTTGAGGTTTTTATCAGTTGTTGCGTGGCCTCATCAATCTGTTCCCGGGTAAATCCTGTATCTTGCCATTCTTCTTGAAAAGCTTCCAGCAACTCATTCTCAATCGGGAATGATGGTTTTTGGTATAATTGTTCTGTATATTTTGAAAGCGAGGTATTCCAGTGCTTTTTGAATATGCAAGCCAGATTGGGATGCTTTTTTGTAAACTGACGCGATAAATTAGCGGAACTCATGCTGATCCAGAATAGCTGCAATTTTATGTTGGATTCCGCCAAAATCACCTAGACTCATGACAAGTATGATATGACCGGGTTTGGCGGATTTTATGGCATGATCAACAATGTGATCGAGATCATCAATGACGACCGCACTGATATTTCGATCTTCTAGTTCCCTGGTCACTAGATTTAAGTCAATTTTTTCATCTGCTTTAAGGGTATCGCTACGATAAGGTTTGCAAAATGTGACCTGATTGCTTTCTTGAAAAGCGCTTGCCATCTTATTTTGATGTGTTTTTCTTAAAGATGTATTACTTCGAACCTCATAAATAGCGTGAATATAAGCATCAGGCCAGGAATTGCGAACAGCGTTGATTGTCGCTTTAATGGCAGTCGGATGGTGAGCGAAGTCATCAAAAACACGGATAGTGCTTTGCTTGGATACAAGTTGCAATCTGCGTCGTACACTTTTAAAACTCAATAAGGCGGCCTTAATTTGACTAATCTCTATGCTCTCATGAATAGCCAATAATGAGACTGCTGTGGCGTTATAAACATTAAATTCCCCAAGCATTGGAATTTTCAATTCATGTGTTTGATCTTGAACTTGCAGTGACCATGTCATTCCGAGATCGCCGGTTCTTGGGCGGATATTTTTTATAATGGCGTCACACCGACTTGTTTTGCCAAAAGTGATTATTGGCGAATAGCCGTTTTGAGCCACTTCAACAGCGTTATCGTCATCGCCATTAGCAATAACCAAACCATTCCTCGGAATTTGCCGAAGCATGAGAGTAAATGAGCGCTTGATTTCATCGATATTGTTGAAGATATCGGCATGGTCGAATTCAATGTTATTGATAATCAGTCGATCAGGGAGATAATGAAAAAACTTCGAGCGTTTATCAAATAAGCTAGTATCGTACTCGTCACCTTCGATCACAAAGTACCCTCCTTGACCCACATCCCGCGAGGAAGCACCAAAGTTTTCCGCGATACCACCAATCATGAATCCTGTTGGTTTCCGGCAAAAATTGAGCACATGGGCCGCAAGTGATGTGGTAGTGGTTTTTCCATGGGTACCGCTGATTACAACCGAGCAATTACTGCGGATGAACTCGTTCTTTAAAAGCTCTGCCATTGAAAGATAATGCAAATGCGCTTCTAAAGCGTACTCGACTTCCGCGTTACCGCGGCTCAGTGCGTTGCCCACCACCACATAATCCGGATGAGGGAGCAGATTTTCGATTTGATACGGGGTTTGTATCGGTATATTGTTTTCGGCCAAAAAATCCGACATTGGCGGATAGGTATTTTCATCGGACCCGCTAACCTTATGACCGCGGCTTTTTAGCAGAACAGCCAAAGATGCCATCGCGGTGCCGCAAATGCCTGAGAAATGAAAATGTTTTGGCGTCATTGTTGATTGAAAGAACCGTTAATTACTTGGGTTATCCGGGCTATAAGAGGCGAACATGATTTTGAGCTTGCCGGGCGGCATTGTCAAATCTTTGATCAGCGCTAATATTTCTGAGAGCCTTGATATAATACCGTGTCGCATTTGAAAAACGACCAATGGGCTGAATACTCATAAAGTGTGTATTCATTTTTGACTATTTGGTGGTGTTGGTTTAAAGCCGATTAATTTTGCTGATTGGCTCAACAGATAATGCAGATAGTATTCGTTTATACCCAATTACCTCAAATGATATACATTGATGATACATCGCGAACTCACCAGTTTAAACAGAGTCATTTAGATTCCAATTGATCGGCGTTTTGAATTGGCTTTTGAGATAGGTATTGGTTTTAGAAAAATGCTGATTGCCAAAAAATCCTCGATATGCTGACAGGGGCGATGGATGTGGTGATTTTAAAACGAGATGTTTTTGGGTGTCTATAATTTTGCCTTTTTGTTGCGCGTAACTACCCCAGAGCAGAAACACAATTCCGGTGTGAAAGTTATTTAAAAACCGGATCACACAGTCGGTAAATTGTTCCCATCCTTTCCCTTGATGTGAGGCCGCCCGGTGCTTCTCAACAGTTAGAACACTATTGAGCAACAAGATACCTTGACGTGCCCAATTTGACAAGCAGCCATGAGAGCTTGGCGGGATATTGAGATCATTTTGAATTTCGAGAAAAATGTTCTGCAACGATGGTGGGAGCGGAATTCCCGGTTTCACCGAAAAGCTTAATCCGTGCGCTTGTCCGGGTCCGTGATATGGATCTTGCCCCAAAATCACGACCTTGACTTGATCATTTGGTGTTAGCTTGAAGGCATTGAAAATTTCATTGCCTGCCGGGAAAATTGTTTTCCCCTTACTTTTTTCCTGAATCAGAAATTTTCTGAGCTTTGACATATATTCTTTTTCGAACTCCGAACCGATGGCTTTTTTCCAGCTTGGCTCTAGTTTGACTCGGTCTTGTATTTCGGACATCGGTTTTGCGGAAGGGGAATTGCGAGTTTAAAATATGATCGTTTCAGTGTGATTCTGTTGTTTCGACTCGTTTTAAATAAATCATCCGACTATTTTCTATCAAGCTAAATTATATTGATCATTGACAGTTTGCGCCGATTCTTCAAGAATCGACGATCAGCCGGGTCATGGATGCGATAAGCAATGTTGGAGGCTCTTGCCGGGAGACCGGATTTTGGCCGAACTCGCAAAAGGTCTTGGCGGGGGTAACACCACTAGGAAGGTTGATATCCGTCAAATTGAAAATGTTAACTCAACGAACACTAGGAGTGATTTGAGCGAAGATAAAATTGTAATGAATGGAACTGTTATTAACTCATCGAAAGGCGTTTTTCAGGTTCAATTGGACAACGGACACACAGTCATTGGTCATTTATCCGGGCGTATGAAAAAATATTACATCAGAGTACTGAAGGGTGATGAAGTAACCATCGAGCTGTCTCCTTATGATTTAAATCGCGGCCGAATTGTTGAAAGAAAGAAAATTGAAAGAAAAGAGGGTACTTCAAAAAAGGCACTGAGACACAGAACCTATAAAAAACACTAGCCGCTGATATATCCCAAACTCCTTTCTCTATGAACCAGCGAAAGTTGTCTGCTTTCGCGACACTCTCAAAATGCCTTCGATTTATTAGAACCGTGTGAAATATATTGTGTTATTTCACGTTTAACATCTCGATTGGCAATCTTATACTCATTACCCCATAATAATGATCCATGAACAATATGAAACGGCGCGTGCAAATTTTAGACACAACACTCCGGGACGGAGAGCAAACACAGGGCGTATCTTTTTCGCCTGCGGAAAAGGCAAATATAGCCAAAGCACTACTTCTAACCATGCGCGTTGATCGCGTTGAAGTGGCGAGCGCGCGTATCTCGGAAGGGGAAAAAGAAGCGGTCTCAAATATAAATCGCTGGGCCAGCGGTGAAGGGTTGTTGGAAAAAGTGGAAGTTCTTGGTTTTGTCGATCACCGCTTGAGTGTTGATTGGATCTTGGAAGCAGGGGGAAAAGTTGTTAATTTGTTGACAAAAGGAAGCGAGAAACACTGTCAGCATCAGTTGAAAAAAACACTTCAAAAGCACTTGGATGATATTAAAAAAACGATCGATTATGCGATATGTAAAGGGATAAGGGTTAATATTTATCTCGAAGATTGGTCCAATGGGTACAAGGATAGTCCTGAATATGTGTACCATTTTATGAAATCACTGCAAGATGTTCCTATCGATCATTTTATGTTGCCGGATACATTGGGTGTCATGGCACCCGATGAAGTGTATAACGCGTTGTCAGATATGATTACCCGTTTCCCGAATTCGGCATTTGATTTCCATCCCCACAATGACTATGGCATGGCCACCGCCAACGTTTTAATGGCCGTAAAGGCCGGCGTTAGTGGGATTCATTGTACAGTGAACTGCTTGGGAGAGCGAGCGGGTAACGCATCATTGGCGGAGGTGGTGGTAGCCTTGAAAGATAAAACAAATGTGGAACTGGCATTGGAAGAAGCTCATATTTCAATAATCTGTAGAATGGTGGAAGCGTTTTCCGGAAAACGTTTGTCCGACAATATGCCGATTGTAGGTGCTGATGTTTTTACTCAAACCAGCGGAATCCACGCGGATGGCGATGTGAAGGGAAGTTTGTACCAAAGCAAGTTAAAACCGGAACGTTTTGGTCGCACGCGTAACTACGCACTGGGGAAAATGAGTGGTAAAGCATCCTTATTGAAAAATCTTCGAGAATTAGATCTGAATTTAACAGCGGAAAATCAGCAAAAAGTACTGAAACGCATTGTGGAGCTAGGTGATAAAAAAAAGATACTAACCACCGATGATTTACCGATCATTATCGCCGATGTTTTGGAAACAAGGGACTATGATCCTATCAAACTACTGAATTGCTCAGTCACAACCGGTTATGGGTTGGAATCAATCGCCAGTGTGCGAGTAAAAATCGAAGAAGATCAATATGTCGCTTCAGGAAGCGGAAATGGAGGGTATAACGCGTTTATGAACGCGATGGCGGGCATTTTGAAAAATTTGGATTTTACAATTCCCAAACTGGCTGATTATGAAATTCGGATTCCCCGCGGCGGACTAACCGATGCGTTAACAGAATGTATTATTACCTGGCAGAGTGAAGAAAAACGATTTAAAACCAGAGGGGTTAATTCTGATCAGGTGCTATCCGCCATAAGCGCAACCATGAAGATGCTCAATATGCATTTATTGTCACGATCCTCGAAGGAGACTCAAAAAGCCGATTAAGCGGTTATTTGCGGGTTATAGTAACTCTCTTAATTCGCTGACAACCAAATCGCCAAATTCGTCGGTACTGGTCATTTTGACCTTATCTCCTGAATAAGACAGGTCCGGCGTAGTATAACCTTTGGCAAAAACGCTCTGCATCGCCTTCCAAACCTTTTTGGCGTCATCGCCCATTTCAAAACTCATTTCCAGCATTAAAGCGACCGATCCGATCATTGAATAGGGATTCGCGATGTTTTTCCCGGCAATGTCAGGAGCTGATCCGTGAGATGGTTCATAATACGCTTTGTCATTGCCCAGACATGCCGAAGGCATTAATCCGAGTGATCCAAGAATTCCGCCACCTTGATCACTCAAAATATCACCGAACATATTTCCCATTACCATGACATCAAACTGCCTTGGCGCGAGACATAACGCGGTCGCGGCCGCATCGACAAGCATGTGTTTGGTTTCAACAGCCGGGTATTCTCGGGCGACTTCCTCCAGAACTTCATTCCATAATACGCTTGATTGTAAAACATTGCTTTTGTGAATATTGTGTAGCACCTTTTTCCGCTTTTCAGATTGCTTGAATCCAACATGAAGAATTTGTCTGATCTGCCTTTCATCATATTCAAGGGTTTCATGGACATATCGTAATCCGCTGGAATTTATTCCGCGTTCCTTTTGTCCGAAATACAAGCCACCAACAAGCTCTCTAATAATCATAATCTCAATTCCCTCAGCTATTATTTCCGGTTTTAGGGGAGAGAAGTGAGCCAGCGCTTTAGGAAGCGAAATAGGCCGAAAATTCGCATAGGTTTGATATCGTTTTCTTAGCGGGAGAAGCGCGCCTCTTTCAGGCTGCTCATCAATGGGTATTTTTTGGGATTCTTCATGGCTTAATCCAATCGTTCCTTTCAAAATAGCGTCTGCCTCATCGCAGATTTTTTTTGTTCTCTCCGGGAATGCCTTACCGGAATTAAAATAGGCACAAGCACCAAAAAGAGCCGGAAGTTGTTCGAATTTCACCGGTCGTTTTTCTTCGATGACATTTAGTATTTTTACAGCTTGCTTCATGATTTCCGGCCCGATTCCGTCACCTGCCAACAACGCGACTTTAAAGGTTTTCACTGATCTCCGTTTGCTTTGGTTAATATATTGATCTACCTCGGTAAATAACAGCTGGCACTCTTTTTGCCGTTAGTAAAAAGCTCGGATATGTTATTCTGGAAATTTGACTGGTTTATCATTCGTTTTATTCTTGCACCATAACTTTTCAGCAATTTCAAGGTTGAATATCCGGCGTTTTTTGTAACAGACCGTGACAATTCAAGCAATCATTAATGGTAAAGGAGGAGAATCTCCGCGCCCGGATTTTCGGCAATGCCATTCGTGTTGCGGTTAATCCGGATGGAGATTTTGAACCAGGTCAATCAGCGTCTTCTTTAGATTGCTGTTTTTGGAAAAAAAGATATTCTTATAATGTGTAAAAATTCAAATCTGATCTGAAAGTATACCCTGTTTTGAGCTTGAGTTTTGACACTCCCCTAGATTTATCCATGGGGAATGTCAAAAAGCAATGTGTGAAAT
Source organism: uncultured Pseudomonadota bacterium (assembly GCA_964549175.1). Lineage (GTDB taxonomy): Bacteria > SAR324 > SAR324 > XYD2-FULL-50-16 > XYD2-FULL-50-16 > CAZJUM01. The sequence continues at coordinate 16,277 of CAZJUM010000040.1, forward strand.
TAACTTTGAAAAGTTCTATACTGCCTCAAAAAAAATAAGGTGTAACCAGTTCTGTTTGGAATGCCAGAAAATGGATGGTGAGCCAGTTGTTCCCGTTTTATTTTTGAGTTGAAAGGTTTGGATATCTTGATTGGATGCTATCGCCCCCTTGGTTAATATCCTCCGATAGATCGGCGTTTAAGCTTAGTTCGTTTTGCTTTCCTCATTATCTTCAAAAATTGGTTTTTCAATCGATCCTTTCTTACATTTTCTACCATCAGTCCATATGGCTCCTCTGAGATGGGCTTTAGTGAGATTCGCTCCGTTGAGAACGGCTTCGCTGAGATTGGCTCTTTCTAAATTAATGCTATTAACCTGAGTTCGATATAACTACACCGCTATCGGCAGTTGTCCTAATGCATCGGGCTCTAATTTTAAAGACGGCTTTTTCTCCTGATAAGAGTAGGCCGCTAAAGCCCCCACCAGATTAACCAGAAAATTTTTTACACTACGATGGCGGGAATGCTCAATTTGAGGTATCTATTCAGAACTTATTAAAAAAGTGCAAAAAAGCTCATTTTTTACTTGACAAGGTTTTTGACGGATTTTTGTTAATCCGCCTACATTAGACAGTCTACAGAGATTTGGTATCATAACGGACGATAAAAAACCTTTATAGGGA
>CAZJUM010000041.1:0-16879 GCA_964549175.1 uncultured Pseudomonadota bacterium
TCCATAGCTCTTCGAGACTATGGAGCCACCAGAGAGAAATTAACTGAACAGTTACGGTCTTAAAGCGACTTTTCTCTGATTTAAAAACAGGGCGAAGGACTAAGTGCTTTCACCACAAGTTGTGTTTTTCGTTCACCCTGGAAAAAACTTTCCCCGATAGTGCAGGCAACGGTATACGTTTCCGAATCCCGAAATCGGTTTACCCCCTTCCAAAACATCATTTCCAAATCATAACGCAAATGCCATTTTAAGTGTTTTCCTGTCATCACCAATGGTGCTGGCAATGACAAGTTTGAAAGCATTAGCAGCGGTCGTCGATTCTCTTGCCCAAAGGGTTCGAGTATTTTAAGTTGCTCAAATAATATCGCGTTGGCCATATCAAGGGTTATCTCGATATCCGTTGTTATTATCTCTGGTTTTTGTTGTGCACCAAATTCAGAGCAAACCTGATAAAAACGTTTATTAAATTGACTGAGATTATCTTCCCGCAAACAACAACCGGCAGCATTGGCATGTCCCCCGTATTGACTCAAAAATCCCTCACAGGATTTGAGTATTTCAAGAATATTCAGGTGCTTGGATCGGCACGAGTATTTGATGACACCATGATCATCTTTAGTGCCTACAATGGCAGGAAGATGGTATTGCTCTGATAAGCGATTGGCAATTATACCGATCAGCCCTTCATGAAACGACTCGTCGTATATTAACAGTCCTTGTTGACTTGCAACAACCTGATCCGCTTGTTCCTGTGCTTTCCTTGCCATCTTCTGTTGGAGCTGTCGACGTTTAATATTCATTTTTTCCAGAGTGTTAAGTAGCTGATCGGCTTCTGACTCTGACGCGGATAGTAAAAACTGAATGGCCGTTGAGGCATCCTTTAACCGCCCGGCCGCGTTTAACAATGGGCCTAAATAAAAACCAATAGTCTCGCAGTTGAAAAAACGAGTTCGGTGCTTTTCGGCAAACACTTTCAAATAATGAAAAAATGGCCCCGCGTAACCACTTTGGGACCACCTGGTCATTTGCTCCAACCCATATCTTACAAATATTCGATTGAGCCCCACAAGTGGCACCTGATCTGCTACTGTTCCTAACGCGACCAAATCAAGATGCTTCATCAAATTGGGTTCATCCTCTTTTTTAGGCCAATAGTTCTGATTGCGCAATTCCATACGCAGCCCCACTAGAAAAAGATACGCGACCCCTACACCCGAGATGTTTTTAAATGGAAATTGACAGCCCTGAAGTTTGGGATTAATAACCAGGCAATCCGGTATATTTTCATCCTGGGGCGAATGATGATCCGTGACTATCACATCAATACCTTCCCCGAGCAACACGCCTATTTCTTTTTTCGCGGTAATTCCGGTATCAACAGTAATTACCAATTCCGCTTTCATTGCCAAAATCGGGGGCAACGCTTTCTCCGTTAAACCATACCCATGCTCGAAACGGCTGGGAATAAAGTACTGAATATTATCATAGTTGATTTCCTTCAAAAAACGGACAAGTAACGCCGTTGAACTGATGCCATCCACATCATAATCGCCAACAATTAATATCTTGCGATTGAGTTGAATTGATTTGATGAGAAGCGCGATAGATTCCCTAATATTTTTCAATAACAAAGGTGACGGCATGCTGGAGATCGATGGATTCAAAAAAGTGGGAAGATCATTGCTATCGAATTTTCGCAAAATCGTATGCAGTATAAGGTCCGGAATAGATTTTTGATCCGCGTTTTCTTTAGAATACCAGTCGGCTAGTGAGTTTCTGGTAGTTATGGCAGGTGAGGAGATCATTGATTGCCCTGAATAGCCTTAAATCGCTTGCGCTTGGATTGTTCCGCATCAAGAACACCGCGAAAATAAGTCGCGGTCAAATTGATCTGCCCTTCTTTTTGAAATGACTTTATAATATCAGCCAGGTAGCTTTCTGATCGGAGCTCAGCACCCATTGCGATATCGGCTTCCTTGATATCGAGAAATGGTGAATACAATCGATATGATAAGTGTTCATACATTGTTGCTTCATCCGGCAATAACAGCTGATAGGTATCACGCACGGCAATATTTTCCCGCCGAGGGGGCATTGCTTTTAGCAAGAGCTCAATGGGCAATCCTCATTCTATTCGAATACGGTAAGCGTGATCGACTATAATTGAAAAACAACCAGGTGTTGGTTTCAGAAAACTATGCCTGGTCGTCGGGCGCACATCCTTTAGCGTTGGGTACACATCAACTTTTGTCTTATGATATATCGGTATAAGTAATCGCTGTATTGTTCAAGTCCTTTTTTAAAGTTATAGCGGTATAAATACTTTCTAAACTTCTCTTTTTCTCCGGTTTTATAATAGTAACCGCTAAGTCTATAATGGAACAACTGATTGTATTTATGTTCAAAAGACTGCATATCTTCCAGTATTCTGATTGCTTTGGCATACTCACCGGTTATGCCTAAATACAAAGTCTGCATTTGGGTCAATTCAGGATGTCGGGGCCAATTTTCCAATCCGTCCGTTAAAACACTCAATGCCTTTTCCATTCGGTCCAATTGCACCAATGCCTCGGCCAATTGCTGATGAACACGCCCTTTAGCTCGTTTATTAGTCAAATAAGGCCATAAAAGCGGAGGAATTTGATCAATTTTGTCCGTAATAAATAATAATTTCGCTTTGATGAGAACCGCTTCAATTTCATGGGGCTTCAATGCCAACACCATCTTTAAGCGTTGACCCGCCGCTTGATATTGTCCACGCTGAATCTCCATGTCAGCGATCTGCGTCTCCACTTTCGCGGAAAAACGTTGCTGTTGGGATTGCCTGAAGAAGTTTTCCGCTTCGTAGTATAGACCTTTGCGTTTGGCAATTAATCCCTGAAGATATAGAACTTTTGAGTTTTGCGGATTCGTTTGTTGCTCTTCCAAATAATCGGCTGCTTTTTCCCACTCTCCCTGCTCAATTAAAAGAGTTAAATAGTCAACAAAAAGGTCAAAGTGATTCGGAATCAGCTCGAATGCTTTCTTCAGAGCACTAGCGGCTCCGACGAAGTCATTGTTATCATCCCAAATTTTTGATAAATAGTAATATGCTTCTCCGTATTCAGGATTAATCTTCAGGGCCGTTTGAAACAATCGTTCCGCTTGAACCAAATTTCCCGCCTGATACTCTAATGTCCCATGGAAGAAATATAACGACTCGGAGTCCGGATAGGATGCGATCAATTGCTTCACTCTGGTTATCAAGTCTTCCACGGGCCTTGTTTCATGATCAATTTTTAAAGCCAGTAATTGTGATTCTCGCGTTTTTGTTGTGATACGTTTTATCACTTCATCAGCCTTCTGATAGTGCCCTGATTGATACTCAAGCTGAGCCAGTGCTAATAATGCCTTGTCGGTTTCACCGAATCCATTGATATGATCGCTTATCACAATTTTCGCTTTGCGATCTTCTCCGATAGCCTGATACAATTCAGACAGCAAAAGATTACCGGCAACAGAATTCGGTTTTAATGTCAAAGCATCCTGGAGCTGAGTGATAAGACTCTTATAGTCAGTGTTATTAGTCCGTTTTTGAAACCGGAAACGAACCAATGCCAACCGGGCATCAAAATATAGTGGCTCCAGTGCCATAGCCAATTTCAATTGCTTTATCGCTTCTTTATTCTTGCCAACTTCTTGATATGCGTTCGCAAGATATAAATATGACCTTAAATTTTCATTGTCCAGTGATACAGCTGTCGTTAATTGGGTGATGGCGTCAAAGTAGTCTTTCAGATAGAAATAACAACGCCCCAGTAATAATCGATACCGAGCCTTGTTAGGCGCGAGCAGCAACGCTATTTTAATTGAATCAATCGCATCTATGTATTGTTTTGAATCAAAATATGCTTTAGCTAGGTGATAATATATTTCGGCATTTTCCGGATCTTGTTCAACCATCTCCTGATATTGCCCAATGGCGTAATCATACTTACCTTGAGCCACAGACAATTCTATTTCAATCAGGCGGGAATTTCCTGAACACCCGGCAATCAGGACAGTCAATATAAGCCACAAAACCAAATAGGGAGAGTTCGAAAACATTTTGTACCTTTGGGTTGATATCAATATTTCCATATTTTTCACATTAACTCACGGAGCGGTATGAACTAAAACGGATGCTGACTGATTGCCAAAACGATCCACATGTTTTGCATACAACACTTTGTCGAAATCAACCACTGCATAGCTTCCTTCATAGAGAAGCATTGGGGTAAGGTTTATTTCCGTTTTGTTCTCATCGTAAAAAAAGAATTGCACCCCATAAACCACAGTGGACTGTTCCAATTTCTCTTTTTCGTTTATGGTATGTTTAATCGTTTCCAAAAGGGGTTTCCAATTCAATAGCCACACAGCGCTAGCCGTTTTCAGGCGATCAGTATCCAACGCATACCGCGAGGCCGGCAACAACTGGTATCGCGTCAAAATTTCCGCACCACCGTTGCGGTCCAACTCAATCACCTTCGTTTTTACTTGCGGCACAGGGATTAACGAAGGTTTTACCGGCTTTAACGCTTGTGTGGGTGGCGATTGCCCTTCATCGAGCGTTTGATAATCAACAGTGAGGTAGTATTGATTGGGGATTTTGATTTTCTCCAGAAAAGCGGGCGAAATCGCCAGTTGATATCGTCGATCGTCTATTTTTTTGAGCTTTAACATTTCGGAATTATTAATCAAACGCCCATCCTCATCAAGCAGTTGATGATCTTTTATCCGAACATATAACAGATCAACTTCTTCATCCGAACACGCATCACACGATAAAGGACTCACCAGGGATATACGGAAATATTGTATGGTCGCGCCATAATTTGGCTTGATCTCAGAAGATCTCTTTTTTTGATTAAAGTCTTCAGTATCTGCATCTCCGGTATGACCTTGAAACAAAGCAAGAGGGGATTTCCAGTGAAGAATTAATTGATCTTCTTGAAAAAACACTTTGCCCTCGGAAATCTTAGGCAAGGTTTCTATTGTTGCCGGATACGGACTTGGTGGGGTCCGATATCCACATCCGGAAGCCGATAAAATCAGAAGTAAGTAAAATAACCATTGCCGCATGATCGATTAAAACCTTCGATAGAAGTTCAAACTCAGCTGATTGGCATAATAAAAGACGCTTTTGGAGCGAATAGATTGCATCTGCTGATAATTCACGAAGAAAAAGTGATTGATGAAAACCACCATACTCACATGAACCAAACCGTTTTCACTATTTTGTGCACCAGCAGTAGTTTCTGTCGCGTATTCGTTACCGTACAAACCCAATTTATATTTTCCCTGTGTATATCCGATACCTGCGTTGATATAGAAGCGATGCGGAATCAGTTTAAACGAATATCCGAACATAATAGAGCTTTGCTCATAGTCAACCGCATTATACATTGTGTCATCGACTATAATCTCTTTTTGAAACTCAAAAGCACCATTGTACAAAATAAACTCAATTGAAAAACCATTTTGGGCACATCCAAAGTCCAGTTTTGGGCTATTGGTGATGTTGTAAGACGGCATATACGATGACCTTTGATCCCGAGCATATACCACTTGGTTATCCAGTTTAAATGTCATGTTTTGTGTTCCCCAACCGGTATAACAATATAGCTGCTGGTCAACCAATTTCAACAATTGACTGTCCGATGCCGTAATAGGTCGCGGGTCCGCACTATCAGCATATGCTGCGGTGACACTTATTACCCCAATAGCAATAATAATAAAAGAAGCTTTTTTAAACAGCATAATGACTATCCATGAAGATTGATCCGTCAATAATTTGATTCCAACTCTTAAATCCTTCATTGATTGCTGTATTCTACCCCATACAAACCACCGGTGGGTATCTGATTAATTGAAAAAACCACCATAACGGTCCGATCTAATACCTCCGTATTGACCTCATCGATGGTTCGATCCTTAACTTCCTCCTGATAACTAAAAGTTATCTTATAACAATCGTGTTCATAGACCAATGACGCCGTCGCGGATATCAAATCGCGGTTTAAGCGATTGGTCGTATCGATCGCATCACTTCCATACCGTTGATCCAGGTCCTGTCGGTTGACATCCCAAGTACCCGACACGGATAACCGCAGTTGATCCGTTATGTTTAATATCTGTGATAGCGAATAGCTCTGTGTCTGAGGCTGATCGGTCCCATCCAGCTCATAGTATTGCTCTGTGTTTAGGCTATATGTTAAGGAGAATTGATGACCGTCATGCGATTTATTACTTAAACTAATGCTGGTTTCCGTAATTTTGCTTTGATCGTAATCGTAGCGATAAAACAAACTGGCAGAAAAGTCAGGAACCGGCGCGACTGAAAGCTTAAATCGGAGAGGCAACCGAGTGGCCCCATTTTCGGCAGTCTTGTTGTCCGCAAGATTATAGGTTTGAATTAGACTTGCGCTTACTGGCTTTCTGACAAGCTCTGTCGCCACATCTTTGGTTAAAAATTCGGCTTCCAGTTGATAAGAAATCCACTTTTGCGATGTTACAGCGCTAATAAAATGAATATCACTTTGATCGACGTTTTCTACATCGTAATATATCGCTCGTGGTCTAAAACTCAATTTGCCGGTATTGTATTCATTTTCATCTTTAAAAAAACGAAAGAATTCAAAGTTAAGTTCAAGCTTTTTTGTATCAATACGCCAACCGTAAGGGGCCGGATTTTCATCCGTTTCTGTTCCGTCAGGATCGGCATTGTATTCAACATCAAACATGTAGAAATCCCTTTCTAAACTTGAAATCACATTTAAAAAATCAATAGAGAAAGGAAGATCGAAAGTCGTCCTGGTGATATTCAAACCACCTCGCCAGCCGTAGTATCGATGATATTGAGTATAATTGTTACTGATATTAAACGTTAAAGGAGTATCGAAAATCTGTGAGAAACGTTGCGAAATCTCAATAGCAGGCTGTTGATTCAAATGTGTATTCACATCGGTCTCTTTGCTATAAACCGATTCATATACAAAGCTGTCATTTGCGGTATGGCTGAAAGATAGATTCCCATTGCCCAACGGAAAAGACGCGTTGAATGTTCTTGAAAAATGGGTCTCGAGTGAAGCTGAGGAATCGAAGTACTCTTTGTTCACCTCGTTATCACTTTTTTCACTCTGATGGAAAAAAAATTGACCGCCCCAAAAAATATTCTGACGATGATCAAACGAATAGCGATATCTCTCGGGTCTGGGGTCTTGGTCACCCCAATTTTTGATACCCAGTGTCTCACTACTTTCATGACGATCGGTCATCATCTCATCAATATACCATACATTAAATTGCCCCCTCATACCCGGAACAAACGCATACTGGTAGTCAAAATCAAACCCCAGCCCCCGGCGTTGGATGGCGTCCGCGGTAATCGTTAGATCATGGTCCTGATCCAGATTGATAAAGTAGGGAATTTTCAGTCGATTTCCATAATTCTTGGACGCATCGGATGAATTACGACTCATAAACTCTGGTTCAACAAATCCTGTCCCCCGCTTTCGCGTGGTCGGCCAGGCTAAAAAAGGCGTGTAAAAAATGGGAAGCGTGTGTAAATGAAGCGATGTGTTATAGGCATACGCATAACTATCCACCCCATAGTTAATATAGTTACTTCTTATCTCCCAGGCAGGAGAGTCAGGATGACAATAGCTTACCGACCCATCATGAATTATGAAATCATTATCTGTGATTCGTTCAATTTTGGCCGCGGTGACAAAGGCTTTTTTAATTTTGTCATAGGCAGTCGCGTTATAGAGGATGGCAATTTTGGTTTTAAGATGGTAAACAGCTGTTTCCGCGGTAAATAAGGTCTTTATTGTATCAATGGTGACGTTTTCCGAAAACTTCAATGACATATTCCGCTCATCATATTGTAAGCGGGAAGCATAAATATTTAAGTCATTGACAACAACTTTGGAATCAGTATAGCGGTGAGTTTTCGATGCGGAGTCATAGCGGTAATTGTTCCCTTCAATGGTCAATGATCGTCCGTGAGCCACCGAACAAAAAAGCACCAACATTAAGATCTGAAGCCAGCGGCTATGTTTTTTGGGGGTCAAATTAATCCGAGAGAAATTCTTGATACTACGGGTATTGCAAGGTTTTTATGGCAAAGAAGAGCTATATGGGCCTCCTCAGCAACACTTGAGCTGAATCGGATAAGTGGTGGCGAAGCTTTTTTTCATAATGTCCGCGGCCTCTTGTGCCTGTAATGATGATTGTTTCACTGGTCTGCGATCAACGCTATGATTCTTCAAAAACCAAATTCGGGCAAAAGGAAAATGCCATCCGATATTGACGATTTCAGACGGCATCACATCATTGATTACTCAGTACCATCAATCGATTTCAAATAAAGATCAGCCGCCTTCTCCATCATATTTGTAGTTCTAGGAACCATATGAGACGGATCTTCCAGCGATCCTTCCAAAAGCAAGGCTCCTTCATATAACTGCTCAATGCAATCTTTCAATATCGAATCCTGAGGAAACTTGAGTTGGATGGCCGATAGGTTTTTAACCAAAGAACTATTCAAGTTGACCTCCATCACGCGTTTGCTACCTTGAAAATTCTTATCCATCATTTTCATCATTCTTTCCATATTGGCATTCATGCCATCTTTGGGACTAACCAATGTACACGCGCTGTCAACGAGTCGTTGTGATTCAATGACGTCTTCGACGCGGTCACCCAGGATGTCTTTAAAATAACCCAAAATCTTCTTTTTGGCGGATTTATTGAGACTTCCTTTGTCTTTTTCCTGATCTTGCTTATCCGTTTTAAGTTTAAGATCCGCTTTATCAATACCCACGATATTTTTTTCTTTGAACGGGCTAATGGACGGCATTACAAAATCATCAATTTCCTCATACAGATACAACACTTCAATATTGTTGTTCCTGAAGTATTCCAAGTTCGGTGAGTTTTCGATGGCTGTCTGATTCTTACCATACAGGTAATAAATTTCTTCCTGATCAGTCCCCATTCGCTCTATATAATCGGCCAAAGAGCATAATTTTTGGGGATCATTTGAACTATGGCATCGATAGAGCTCAATCAATTTTTCACGATTGAGAAAATCCATGTGAATGCCCTCTTTGATGAAATTACCAAATGTCTTCCAAAATTTCTCATATTTTTCAACATCTTTGTCAGCCCATTCTTTAAATAAGGCTAATAACTTCCGAACAAGGTATTTATTGATTTTCTCCATCACCGGGCTTTTTTGCGTGGTTTCCCGGGAAATATTGAGAGAAAGGTCTTCCGAATCGACAACGCCATGGATAAACCGCAACCATTTAGGAAGCAGATTTTTACAATCATTTTGGATAAAAACCCGCTTCACATATAAACTTAACTTGGTATCGACATCTTGTGTTATTAGCATACGATCAGGTTCTTCCGGTACATATAGTATCGATTTAAACTGGACAGGCGCTTCAACACTCAAATGAATCCACGTTTGTGGATCCTGAGTTGAGTTGGTCACATACTTAAAAAACTCTTTGTATTCCTCATCCTTAATATCGTTCTTCTGACGAGTCCATAACGCCGTCGATTGATTCGTTTTCTCCTCATTCAAACGAATGGGATAAGAAACAAAATCCGAATATTTTTTAATCGTATTCTCTATCTTCCATTTTGAGGCAAACTCCTCTGAGTCTTTTTTGAAGATAAAAAAGACTGAAGTTCCTCTTTTCTTCCGTTCAATATCTTCGATTGTATATGATCCGGTTCCTTTGGAAGTCCATCGGTAAGCATCTTGAGTTTTATATGAGGCCGTTTCTATCGTTACTTCGTCCGCAACCATAAAGACGGCATAAAAACCAACACCAAACCGACCGATTAATTCCAAATCCTTTTTACTGTCACCCGTAAGCTGCTCTACAAATTTGGTAGTACCCGAACTAGCGATGGTTCCAATATTTAAAATGACCTCGTCTTTAGTCATACCGACGCCATTATCGGTTATTGTTAGGGCTTTTTTATCTTCATCGAGAGTAATGTCAATTTTTAGTTCGCCGTCATCACCTAAAACAGACTCATCTGTTAGTGAGGCGAAATGTAATTTGTTCAACGCGTCTGATGCGTTGGAAACTAATTCTCTTAAAAAAATCTCACGATGACTGTAAAGTGAATGAGTAATTAAATGAAGCAATTGTGTCATTTCAGCTTGAAACTGAAACTCTTCCGGTTGGGTTCCTTTTTCTTGTTCGCTCATAATATAACGTCTTTAAATTTATCAAGTATCCGTTTAAAATTGAATCACTGATAAGCAGGACACTGGTTCGGTATCCTATCTAAAAATAATTCAATAGACTGAGAAACAACAATAGTGATTACTAAAATCTTTGTAAGATACAGAGACAATATTTAATCAGTCAAAGAAAAAATAAGGAAACGGGTATCCCCTTAGCCCAAATTTTGGCGCTAATGATTTGTGTTTCGTATAATCAGATCGCTAAGCGCCATTGCGCATAGTGACCCCAATTGACAAAAAATAACTAAGCGTCACTCAAATACGGTTATAAAGCTAGTTAAATCAATATAATATACACTTCTTATAACAATCATAGTATTTGAAAGAGCAGTGGAGTGGATATCTTCTTTTATCATTCCGAATGTTCGAAATTTATGCTCTGACCCTCACTATCATCAGCTCTTCACACTGAAATGTCGAAAGAAAAAACTCGTTACATATCAGGTGGCGGCACATTTTAACTGATATTGTTGGGTTATTGAGGATTGTTGCCTTATTTTAAATCACAATTATTTCAATTGCTTACATAATAATTATCATCGCGGGGTTAGCTGATATTCTGCTTTTTACCGGATGGGAGATTAAAATGAACCGGCGATGTCGATAGTCACATAAAAGAAAAATGCCAAGCTAATTTATTTAGGCATGATTTTTGACTAAAACTTGTCTTCTGATAAAAGATCATGTAATATGATCTCCACCAGATTTAAAGGATCTAAGGATCTGCACAACGCTTGTTTATTCAAATTATCAGAAGAGGCAAACAATGGTCGATATGCGAATGGGGCTGGAAATGAAAATGAGCCAACAGCTCATTATGACCCCACAATTGCAGCAGGCAATTAAGCTTTTACAACTATCTCGTGTTGAGTTGGAGAAACTCATTGACGAAGCTCTGGTAGAAAATCCGACTCTAGAAATAAAACCGGTGGAAAAGGATGATGAAGACAAAGCGGATGAAAATGCTACTGATGAAGCCAAAAGTTTTTTAGAAGAGCAATCCCGGCTTTCATTTGACGATGATTGGCAAAACTACATCGAATCCGGTGCCGGAATTATTCGAGAAGTCCGTAGTCGAATCAATGATTCCGATGATATGTCAAATCCGTTGGAAGCCACCATATCAAAAAGTACAAGCCTATTAGACCACTTAAATTGGCAATTGGAAATTTCAAGTTTATCGGATTTAGAAACCGAAATTGCCGAATATCTCATCGGTAACATCAATGATGACGGTTATTTATCCATTTCGATTCGAGAACTCCTGGCAACCACCCCCGAGTTATCGCGAATAGCTAAAGAAGCCTTTGACAACGGCTCTTTATCACCGATGATAACTGAGGAAAGCATTCCGCGATTTGATGTCCCCAAACACGACCTTGCCAATAAAAAGAAAAAAGATTTTTTGTTGTTGGAAGGAGACAGCGACCAGGAAGAAGATAATGTGGATTTAACCACTGTCAGTAACGAACTGTGTGGGGTAGTCGAGAGAGTCTTGCAAAAAATTCAAAAATTTGATCCCCCCGGGGTTGGTACTCGAGATTTGAAAGAATGTCTGGGAAATCAGCTGTTGATCTTAAAGTTGGATACCTCACTGGTTTTTCGAATTATTCAAGAGAATATGGATCTTTTGGGGCAGAAAGATTTAAAGCGTATCGCACGCCTCCAAAAAGCCGATATCCAAGAAGTCGTTAAAGCATATCAACTTATTACCGAATTGGAGCCCAAACCGGGACGCCCTTTTGGACGCGAAGTTACTCAATATGTTGTCCCGGACGTATTTATTTTTAAACGAGGAAATGAGTATGTGGTTCATATGAATCAAGACACACTCCTCAAACTTCGCATCACCCCCTATTATCAGCAGTGGGTTGATGAGAATAAAAACGAAAAATCGCCACAAAAACGTGTAAAAAGTGATGAAGAGCGCGATCGGACCCATCAATACTTACTAGAAAAAATTAAATCAGCTGACTGGCTTATGAAAAGTATTGAACAACGTCAGAAAACAATCTTTCGAGTCGCCAAAAGTATATTAAAGCATCAGTATGAGTTTTTTGAAAAAGGCATTGATTACCTCAAACCGCTCGTTCTGAAAGATGTCGCGGAAGATATCGATGTCCATGAATCCACGGTAAGCCGGATTACAACCAATAAATACCTGTACACACCGCGAGGGGTTTTTGAGTTGAAGTACTTTTTCACCAGCGGTATAGACCAGGGGGATGGTGATATCATTTCATCCAAAAAAATCAAAGAACATATCAAGAAATTGATCGATTCGGAAGACAAAAAGAAACCATACACCGATTTGCAAATCAAAGAAGAACTCCTGGAAAACTCCAGCATCAAAGCTGCTCGGAGAACTGTAGCGAAGTATCGTGAAGCTATGAAAATTCTCCCTTCTAATAAAAGAAAAAAACTCTATTAACGAATATCAACCACTGGTTTTCAATCAATTATCAAATATCCTCAGCGACACACCGCTCACTTTTAATTCCGTAAACCTTATATTTACGACGATTCTATGCCAAATATTGGACCAATAAAATATATACCTGCGTTTAAAAGCTTAAATCCAAAAACATCCGTTCTTTCGGCGATTAAAAAGAAGTGGAACGATTAGTTTAGTTTTTCATTGATCTAAAACGGAATAAGATTAATAATGAGCACTGTTTTTAATAATCGTTATCGCTAATTCCTAACTTCTATCTCGATAAGAGTGAAATAAAGACGATGATCATGATCATGTCTGAGGATTTAGACATTTATAGAAAGTGAGATATTTTCAGGAGATGGATAGATGAGTAGATACTTTGATAAAATACTGGATTTTTCTAATCGACTTGATTTACGCGTTGTTCATCAAGATCGGGAGGAAGAATTGATTGTTGTAAGCAATGAAGAAAAGGGGATCTATCGGATGGTTATCGATTGTGAATTCCCCATTCTTATTTTTGAGCAACTGATTTATGAAATCAACGCCAGCTCTGAACGTCATTATTTGGAATTGTTAAAAATGAATCGTAACTTGATTCACGGAGCTTTTGTGGTTAATGATGATGGCACACAGATGATTTATCGTGACACTTTGCAACTGGAAAATCTTGATTTCAACGAATTCGAGGGTACTATCAATGCTTTGAGTCTGGGATTGGCAGAGTATTCCGGTGATTTAATGACACTTAACCAATAACTAGAAATAAGGAGTTGAAATGGCTGGTTTTTTTCAAAGGTTATTCAGTCTCGGAAGCGCGGAAGCCCATTCAATAGTTGATAAACTTGAAAATCCGGTTAAAATGACCGAACAGGGAATCAGAGACTTAAAAAAACAACTGGAAGGCGCGTTACAGGGATTTGCGGAAGTTAAAGCCATATCTATCAAAGCACAGCGGGATATGGAAAAAAGCAAAAACAGCTCCTCGGAATGGGAGCGCAAGGCAATGGCACTGCTGCAACAGGGCCAATCCGGAAAAATAGAGATGGCACAAGCCGAAAAACTGGCAACCGAAGCTTTATCTCGAAAAGAAGAAAGTGGAAAACAATATGCTGTTGCCAAACAAGCATTTGATACACAAAATCAGAATGTTATTACTTTACAGAAAAACATCGATACTCTAAAGTCGAAAATCCAGCAATACGAAAACGAACTGGTAACCTTGAAGGCTCGCGCCAAAACAGCTTCAGCTACTTCGAAAATCAACAAACAACTTTCCAATGTCGACTCATCAGGTACAGTTTCTATGCTTGAACGAATGAAACAAAAAGTTGAAGACGAAGAAAATCTAGCTCAAGCCTATGGAGATATGGCGCAGATTAATACCACCGTTGAGGATGAAATCAATCAAGTATTATTGGAGGGCGGAGAACCGGATGAAACTCCTCAGGTGAAGGAGTTGGAGGTTCTAAAAGCCAAAATGGGAATATAACCGAGATCTGCTGAAATTAAGATCATATATGGAATCGGGTTTTGAGCGATCACTTATCCGGGAGGACAACAAAGATATGAAACTAAAAAAATCACACCTGGTTGAAAAACTAGTCATGGAAATGGATGATTTTGCTGAAGAAACCAACAACAAGCAGAAGACAGAAATTGCCAGAGAAACCGTTAATCTCTTCTTCAATTCAATCAAGGACGCTGTTAAGGCAGGTGGCCGAGTTGAAATTAGAGGGTTTGGGACATTCAGCACTAAAGACTATGGTGAATACATTGGCCGAAATCCCAAAACAGGTGAAAAAGTAAAAGTGAATCCAAAGCGACTGCCAGTTTTCAGACCGGGACGTGAATTAAGAGAAAAGGTCGACTCAATGTAAGCACTTCTGGTTAAGCATTCTGTGTGGATGTTTAACCAGCCCTCCTCAATCCAATCAGATCCCCAATTTGTGCAAGCTCAATAAAGACCGCTCTCACCGGGAGGTCTGGTTTTCCAGCGCCGATGAAACCAAAAATAGTGATCGGGGTATTGTCCAATGACTTCTTCCAATCGATCTGAAATAAGTTGAGCGATATGTTGCCGATCACTCTCTAAATCTCCCGTTACTTCATATTTTAAACGCTCAATGTGTCCTCGGTACTTAAACCTCCCCACACGTTCATTCCAAAAAAATAATAACGGAGTCTTCAATTTTAGTGTGAATATCGCCTGTCCCTGCCCCACAGCCGCCTTTTCCCCGAAAAAATCAACAAATAACTGGTCATGTGGTACGTTTAGATCAGCACCTATTGCCAATACTTGATTGTTCTTAAGTGCCTTTATCATAGCTCGAGAAGATTGTCCGGATTTGCTGATTGTGATCATTCCGAATCGTCGTCGGATGCGATTGATTGCATCATCCACCAAGAGGTTTTTTTGCTGTCCGGTATAACCGAAGATGGGAAATCCCATCACCGAAGTTCCTGCTGACAAAAGCTCCCAATTACCGAAGTGAGCCCCGGCTAATACAGCTCCATGGCCTTCCGACTTCACTTGTTCAAGAATTTTCAATCCATCAATTTGAATTAGTCGAGGGATTTTTTGAGGAGGAACGAATGAGAGTTTCAAAAATTCAAAAAACACCGCTCCCATATTCCAGTAGACCTTTTTAGCCAGGGCCTTGCGCTCGGCAGGACTGTAGCGTGAGGCAAATGCTATTTCCAGATTGCGTTCGACGATACCTTTGCGAATTCCCATAGTGTAACAGAGCAACCCAATTACAGACCCAAATTGTGACACCCACTGAGCAGGTAAAAACCAAAACCAAAATTGAAATCCCAGAAAAACCAGGTACTCAATGCGATGCCTCCACTTCTTTTTCATACTTTTCTGTTCTTCCGGAGTTACAGACCGGCTCTCACCATATCCTGAATAGTAATGATTCCAACGACTTTTTGTTTCTCCAATACGGGCAGACACGGCAGTGGTTTCGGACTGTTTTTCATCATTTCATAAGCTTTCACCGCATATGTCCCTTTGGAAATAGTCGTTGGGTCAGGAAACATAATTTCTTTTGCGGTGAGATTATTAACATTTGATGAAATTTGAAATGCCTTCCGGATATCATAACCGGTTATCAGCCCTTTTATACGTCCTTTTTCATCAACGACGGAAACCGCATTGACTTGTCCTCTGGTAATTTCAGACACAATGACGTCAAAATTATCGTCCATACGGACGATTGGATTCTGTTGACCGGATTTCATAATTTCATCTACTTTGTATAAAAGTCGTTTACCAATCCGGCCAGCGGGATGGAATATGGCGAAATCCTGCCGAGAGAATTTTTTGAATTTCATCAGCGTTATCGCGATAGCGTCTCCCAATGCTAAAGCTGAAGTGGTTGAACAGGTTGGTGCCAGGTTAAGAGAACAGGCCTCCTGCTCAACCGGAGAGTGAATCACCAAATCCGAGTGTTTGGCCATTGTGGAGTTCAAGTTGCCGGTAATTGTAATGGTTTTGCATTGAAGCTGGTTCAAACTTGGAAGTAACCCTATCATTTCGTCACTCTCACCGGAATTACTCAATAACAAGATAACATCACCTCTACCAACAATACCTAGATCTCCGTGCATTCCCTCTGCCGGGTGCATGAACACCGCCAATGTGCCTGTGGAAGAGAATGTGGCAGCTATCTTAGCCGCAATATGCCCGGATTTTCCCATACCGGAAATAATCACCTTCCCTTTGCAAGTTTGAATCATTTCAACTGCTTTGACAACAGAATCATCTATTGAATGGTAGAGGTCATCCAGGGTTTTTTTTTCCAGCCCGATAACTCGCTTAATCTCTTCTTTTATATCCATGAATTAATTATCCCTACAATAATACTACCAGATAAGCATTTGAAATAATTATAACTCAAAATAAAACAATCTGATTATGTACTATTAACATTCTAATTTACCAATAATGCCTGTCATCCCCGCGAATGTGGGCATCCGGGAAACCATTTGGTTTCTTAGGCTTTTATTGTTAGATTCCCACTTTCGCGGGAATGACAGGAGGTGATCAAAGAAATGAGCTTGCGAATGGTACATAATCATATAAAACAAAAATGTATCTATTCAGAACTTATTAAAAAAGTGCAAAAAAGTTCATTTTTTAC
>CAZJUM010000042.1:0-16645 GCA_964549175.1 uncultured Pseudomonadota bacterium
GAAAGGGATATTGCTGCTTAACTTTTTTGAACACAACATTTGACTATATCTCAAATTGCCTTGATTGATCGCATATCTCTCCGTGTTTTAAATAATCTGGTCGCGGGCAGGTTTGCAGTCTCTTTGGATGCGGAGCTAAAAGGTGCTGGTAAAATACTATGGCTAGTTTTCCGCTATCCTAACAAGCGGAAAATAATCAGTATACAATAATAAATGGCAATGGTTGACTTTTAACAGGGGATTTTTTTTCAGCTAATGTTGCGATAAAGTGTGATTTTTTTATACTCAATCATCGTGTTAAAGACAGTTTGAAATACGCCAAGATAAGGGCTTTTCGAGGCGGGGACCTCGTTAATGGTTTCCACCGCGATATGACGTTTCGGTTGAAATGATCGATGCAATAAGTGATGAATGGGTTGTAAGCTTTCCGAAATCGCTTTGTCATTTTCACCGATGTGAAAATTGATTTCCTTTCCTCCCTTGAGAATTGTCGATAATCGTTCTTTTCCGCGAAAAACCAGATAATTTTGGCTGAAACGTTTGGGGTATCTCCGGGTATTAAATTTCAAGGTTGATCCGGCGAGTGACATTGGATCACACGCGTTAATCCAGAATATATGATTGCTCGATTTCTTTTGCCGCAATATTCTCAAGGCATGATGGGATATGAACTGGAGACCTGGAACTCCATGGAAGAAGCATCCGCTGGTAATCTCCCCGGAAAGTTCCATTAAGCGTAGGGAACGAAAAATTGATGACCATTGAAATTCAGGGCGTTCTTTTAGCAACAGTTCACGGAATACGATTCCATAACGATCAAGAACCAGGCGTGCCCGTTCTTTCTTAATCTCCTCGTTCTCTAGTAAGTCCTCACGCACTGTCACCTGTGGAATAAGATACCAGTTCCCGGTAAAAGAAATCCGTGTTTTCCATTTTGAAAAACCGGATCGTTGACGGCGTCTTTTACTGGATTGTTTGCCAGAAACGGATGTTGGTACCCGCTCAATTTTAAACTTATTTTGAATTCCTTTTCTCAAAGCAGTCATGGAATCGTTAGTAATATCCCCTTGCCACACCCGCTCCCATAGTTTCTGATTCAATTGTGTTGATTTCAATGAAGTCAGACGCATTAAGGTGGAGAAGTCATACTTGGCCTGATTGTCGGGGAATAGTGATTTTTGATCTGTATTGTCTGTGTTGATTGGAGGGGTATGCAACAGATCCGAATCGGTATTGAAATAAAAAGTAATTTTTTTATTGGCGCCACCTTTCCACATAAAATCACTTTCCTGAATTATTTCATCGAGCCAGTTCGGAGAATACTGACTGAAGCGAGCGGGTAAAATATCTGACTCCCATAGTTCTGCCTGAGTTTCGTAGCAATTGAGTTGCTCTAACGCTTGAAAAAGTCCGTCGACAGTGTTTTCGTGGTTACCAAAATGATGATATTGAGCCAGAAAAGGTTGCAGGCAATCGAGCTCTAAGGTTTTGAACGCAGGGACGGAATCTTTTCGGTTCATCCTGAGGAGGGTTTCAAAGCACTGGCTATCACAGTATTGAGAGTCATCTGAACCATCGATAAGGCATCCGACAATTAATTGTTTGGAGGCAATTAACGCATCCAGCAATTTAAGTAATGACTCTTCTGCTAAACCAATTTTATCAATAACGCTTTCCAGTTTCAGCGGGCCATAAAAGGAGAGCCATTCCAACATCACTTTAACCTGATTATCAAAATGGTTATTTAACTCTCTATCGATGGGTTGTTTCAGGTTAACCAATGCTCTCGGATCTATCGGAATTTGGGAAACATTGGTACAAGTTAAAGCATCCGATGATAGTTCCAGCAACTCGATAACATCCTCTAATCGTTCTCGGGCGATGATTACGGAAGTATCCGTTTGGCTATGGATTACCCGGATTACTTTGTCGGAGATTTCAGACAACCAGTCGTTTAAATCAACTTCATGATCTTTTTCTATTGCTTGCTTTAAAACCCGCCACTCACTTTGGGGAAGTAAAACTCGTTCCTTTATCCAATCCAGAAGATCGAGCGCGCTTGAAGGTGAGTATCCGGGAAATAATCGTTGTCTTTTCAGTTCAAATTGTTGAATGAGTTGTTCGCTGATGGCCGGGCGTGACTCAGGATTGAAAATGACTTCTTTCAGCAAATCCGTATTCAATTGTGATGAACGATCTGCCAATGGCGAGTCATCCATGTACATATATTTGCTGATTTGCCGGAACGCAATAATCTTTCCCATCGGACTCGGTTGAGAAGTGGTCGTTTCAGACCATCTAATAACTCCTTGTTCGAGTTCAGTTAAAACCAGCCGCAATGCTTTTAAATCAAACTCATCGTTCAAGCATGTACGCCAAGTCTCCAGTAAAACAGGGAAATTGTCGAATTCAAATACCGATTCCATCAGTTTCTGAGACCTGAGCCGACTCATCCAAAGTGGCAGGCGTTCATTAAATTTTTGTTTGGTTAGTAGGAGCGCGCGCGCGGCACATTCCCTGAAACGAGCACCAAAAAAGCCGGACCCTTCGAGTCGGTTTCGAAGCAGTTTTTCCACCTGATCAATGGTAACCAGTGACAGAATTTCGGCGGCGGCGACTTCATGGGGCAAAATAAAAACAATACAATCATTACCCGCAAAAATTTCCGATCGGTGACCATATTTTTCTTCCCAGGCGGCATCCAACGCCAAAGCGAAAGGACGATTGACACACCCGCCCCACATGGTATGTAAAATCACCTGATTACCCGGAGATGACTCGGGTCCGGTTTTTGAATACTCGATTAACAAGTGGTGTCGATGTGGTAAAGCAGCCATTGTCGCTTCTTTTTGTCGGATCAAAAAACCAGTCAGTTGTTGAACGGCATCAGGGGACATGAAATGTTCTTGTCGCAGCTCTTTTTCATAGGATTTTTTTGACAAGTGATTATCGGCATATTCCAAAAACTCGGCGATTTGTTCTGAAAACTGGAAATTGCGATTCAACTCCTCAGCACGCCAAAACGGTGCGGCAATTGTGTTGGGACTGGCAGGTATCACGAATACATCATTATGGGTAATTCGTTGAATTTTCCAGTTTTGAGTACCTAAAGTAAAGACCTGACCAATTTTGGCTTCCCACACAAATTCCTCATCCAAATCCCCGATACGGGCATCGCTTTCATGATGGATTAACCGGTAGTTGCCTCGGTCGGGAATGGAACCTCCGGATAAGTACAAGTCTAACAGCGCTCCTTTTTTGGCTTGAACGGTGCCATCGATATGGTCGATCACAATACGAGGTTTGAGATCTCTGATTCGGGTGGCGTGATAGCGGCCCGCGAGCATATTTAAAACAAGATCGAAATGTTTTCTTTTTAATTCATGGTATACGTAACTGGTTCTGAGTTGATGATATAAGCGATCAATATCCCAAACTTCGGTTCCGGTCATTGAGATGACTATTTGAGCCAAAATATCAAGCGAACACATGATCGGGTGGACCTCTTCGATTTTCAGATCCATGACTGATTTAGCCAATACTGCTGATTCTATAAAGTCTTGGGGATGTGTCGGAAATATGATTCCCCGGCTTTTTTGATCAACCTGATGGCTGGCTCGCCCAATCCGCTGGATGGTTGATGACATCGAAGCCGGGGCTTGAATCAAGATCACTTCATCAACTGCGCCAATGTCTATCCCCATTTCCAAGGAGCTAGTGGCTACAACTGCTTTTAGCTCACCCGCCTTCAATTTTGCCTCAACGTCTTCACGAATTTCTTTGGACAAAGAGCCATGATGGGCATATGCTAAGGGGCGTTTTTCCCCAATATTGATTTTAAAGCTTATCTTTTCCGCGAGGGCACGACTATTGGCAAATAAAAGTGTTGTTTGATTGCGACTGATGATTTCTTTAAATCCTTCCACCAGTGCTTTCCAAAAAGAATCACTGGTTCCATCATGCATGTGGGTAGGCGGTGATAAAACGGAAACATCATATTTTTCCTGATAACCAGACTTGATAACAGAAACGGGCCTGGCTTTGAAGACGGGATTTTGAGGGCTACCTCGCATTTGGTAACCTCCAAGAAACTCCGCGATCAATGGTAATGGCTTAATTGTAGCTGATAACGCGATTCTCTGAAATTCCCCGGCCAAAGGCACCAAACGATCCACCGCAGTGATTAAATGGACTCCGCGTTTGCTCTCAACCACACTATGGATTTCATCAAGAATAACAGTCGCGACGCTTGATAATATAGAACGACTGTTTTGAGAGCTAAGCATCAAATTTAAGCTCTCAGGCGTGGTGATGAGAATCTCAGGAGGATGCCGCAGCATACGCCGTCGATCGGTCTGATCGGTATCGCCACTTCTGGTGGCCACCCGAATTTTGGGAAATGGTTGATTGTTTTCGACAAATGTCGATTCCAGTTCATCCAAAGGTTTTAGTAAGTTTCTTTGGATGTCATTGTTAAGGGCCTTCAGGGGGGAAATATAGAGAATGCCAGTACAACCACTGGGATATTGACCGGTGATTAACTGATTGAGTGCCCATAAAAAAGCGGTTAGGGTTTTTCCGCTGCCTGTAGGGGCTGTGATTAATGCATGCTGACCGCTGGCAATCTTGGGCCAGGATTTCAGCTGGACATCGGTGGCTGAGCCGACACGCTCATTAAACCATCGATGAACCAGAGGATGGAAAAGGGATACGTTGTGTTCAGTACCACCCATTTAACTCAATTTGAATTTATTGACCAGTTCTTGGAGTTGGTTTGCCCAACCGGAGAGGCTATACGCTTCAGAATTAACCTGTGATATACTCCCTCTGGCAGCTTCGGTAATTACTGAATTTAATCGCTCCATATCTTTTGCGATTTTATCGGATCCCATTGTTAACTCGGATGAAGAACGAACATTTTCGTCCGCGCCAGCTGACATTTCTGAGATCAGCTTGTTGATTTCTTTGACGCCAATGGCCGATAGCTGTGATTAATTGGATTAGCCAATAAATGGAATGCTTAAATTACCTTCTCGGTTCTAAGTGAATTGACGTCAGAATTCAAAAAACGACTATGGTGTATGAGAATTGGCTGTTTCACAAATTTTAACCAACTTCCGAATATTAATCCGGCATAATTGAGTGTGTACTTTGATATTGTCGCTCAATGTCATCGATTTCTTTGATGATGTTTTGTGATAAATTTTCTGATCCATCCTCGGTGATTAGGATATCATCCTCAATTCGAATACCAAGTCCTTCTTCCGGTAAGTAAAGACCAGGTTCCACTGTGACTACTGCTCCGGCCTCCAGAGGGCAGCTTTGATTACCAACATCATGGACATCCAACCCAAGAAAATGGCCAATTCCATGATAGCTGACTTTTTTATGTTCTTTGGGTTCCTTGATCAGCTTATAATCAGTATAAATTTGCCCGGTAATTGATTCGGCCACTTTCAATAACTGATTCCAGGTTTTTCCGGGTTTGAGCGTATTGATAAACTCATTTTGTACATCCAGAACGGCTTGATAACAATGTTTTTGTCGACCCGAGAATTTACCGCTGACCGGGAAGCATCTGGTGATGTCGGCACTGTACCCACCGTAAGAACCGCCTGTATCGATGAGCAGCAGGTCGCCATTATTTAGAATGCAATTATTCTCGGTATAATGTAAACACGCTGCATTGCCACCCCCCGCGACGATCACTTCAAATCCGGGGCGATGGCATCCTTGATTGAGGTAGTGATATTTGATTGTCGCTTCAATCTGGTACTCATAAAGTCCTGATCTCAATTTTTCCAGCGATTTATCCAAGGCCAATTGTGTAATTTCTATTGATTTACGGAGTCGCTCAAGTTCTTCAGCTTGCTTTTTGAGTCGCTGGTATGAAGTCAGCTTGTGTAATTTTCGAAAATTAAGTCCTGGTAATCGCTTGGATATATCATCCAATAACAAGTGCCTAGGGCTGAGCGCTTGTGTGGGAAAAACATCGTTGAGCTCACAATATAACTCTTCACGCCACTCCTGGTATTTATAAAACGTGGGAAGAAAAGTATCAGTTGTTTGTACGGCCTTAATACCACTGAGTTCTTTTGCCTTTTCCGCGGTGAGCATTCTGCCTTCCCACTTTTCTTTCTCAGGATCCACCCGAGGGATGAAAAGTGTGACTTCCGGTTTGCCATCATTATCGGGAGCCAGAAGCAAGCTGCACCCTGGGGTTTCAATTCCGGTAAAGTAGAAAAAATTGGTATCTTGAAAATAGGAAAACTTGGCATCGCCGCTTTGAACCATAAAATCAGCTGATTGCAAAAGTGCTAAAGAATTAGCATTCAGTTGTTTCATGAGTTTCTCGCGGTTATCGATAAAAAAACGATTGGGAATTGATTTCGGTCTCATAAGTTATCGAGGTTATGTTTTGGGATTGTTGGTGGGTGGCGGAATTCCAAAGATCAATTTTAAAAAGCAGGTCAATACCTATTTCATCAACCTGCTTAGCGATTAAATATCCGAATATAAGGAGTTAATGGTTAAAATGTCGTAATCCGGTAAATGCCATGGCGACACCCAATTCATTAGATGTTTTGATGGTATCTTCATCTCTCACGGACCCGCCTGGTTGAATGATATATTTGATACCGAATGAAGCGGCTTCACGCGCCGTGTCATCGAACGGGAAAAACCCATCGGAGACCAAAACCATCCTGGCTACTTCTTCTTGCCAGTACTCTTCAAAGCCGTCGCTTTTTCCAAGTTTTTTGAATTCACGCAAGATATTTTCTTTGGCTTTGGTGATCGAAAGTTTGCGCATGGAATCCACACGATTAGGCTGCCCGGCTCCCATTCCAATAACTTGAAACTGTCCCGGCGCATATTCACGTCCGAGTACAATACCATTGGATTTGGTATGCTTACAGGCTACTATTGTAAACTCTGCCAATGCCCGATAGCTATCGGAAAACTTTTTTTCCGTCACCACATCAAATTTTTCGGTGAGCTGGCTGTCTCGATCTTGGATCAGCAATCCGCCGGTGATTGAGCGACACATTGACTGTTCCGGTGTAATTGTTGGCTTCACTTTCAATAAGCGAATCATCTTGCTTTTTCTTTTGAGAAACTCAATGGCTTCCGGCTTAAAAGCGGGTGCTAAAATCACCTCGACGAATTTACCTGTTGGCACCTCTTCCGAGACATATTCCCCGTTGACCACCTGGTAAGAATAATGAGTGACATTATCGCCTTTAAGAAATTCCGCAAATTCAAGGTCTACAGGAGCATTGGCTGCTATGACACCACCAAACGCGGAAATCGGATCACCTTCCCAGGCTCGGGTCAAGGCTTCACCGATAGTTTTACCGGTTGCCAAACCACATGGATTGGTATGTTTGATCACTGAAACAGCCGGTTTGTCGCTCGGAAGATCTTTAACAGCCTCTAACGCGGCATTGGCATCCACATAGTTATTGTAGGACATGGCTTTTCCATTCAAAATATCGCCATCGGCCGCGGATGATTCCCGGGAATTGGGATCTTTATAAAAAACGGCCTGTTGATGTGAGTTTTCTCCGTAGCGCAAGACTTTCCCATTGGAATAACACATATGAAGTCGTTTTTCAGATAGAATTTTATCACTTAAATAAGTATCGATGGCGGCGTCATACTGACTGATTGTATGAAAAACTTTGATAGCTAACTCCTCGCGTGTTTCCTGGTTAAGGCCTCCTGTTGCTTTAATTTGATCGGCAATGGTTGGGTAATCGTCAGGATCAGTTACCACAGCGACATGGGCATAATTCTTAGCCGCGGCCCGAATCATGGCTGGCCCGCCAATATCAATATTTTCAATGGCGGTTTCCAAACTGGTATTCGGATCTTTGGTGACTTCCATAAAGGGGTACAAATTAACGACAACCATATCGATAAGCGGTATTTTCTGTTCCTCAACCGCTCGCATGTGCTCCTCATTGTCTCGGCAAGCCAGTATTCCTCCATGAATTAACGGATGCAGGGTTTTTACTCTGCCATTCATGATTTCCGGAAATCCTGTTAACTCAGAAACATCTTTAACCGGAAGACCTGCTTCACGTATCACTTTAGCGGTACCACCCGTGCTAATAATTTCAATTTTCTCCTTGTGGAGTTCCCGGGCAAAGTTCATAATTCCACTTTTATCTGAAACACTAACTAAGGCCCGTTTTATTTTCATAATAACTTTAGTTATTTTGATAGGTTTGACTAAAAAAAGGTTATAAAATTAAACCATTGAATGACATTAGTAAGAAAACCAATCAAATACAAGAACATTTTAGGAAATTGATTAATGAGCAATAAGTTCAAATTGAAAGCTCCTTTTAAGCCGAAAGGAGATCAAATACGGGCGATTCAGGAACTTATAAAAGGTCTGGAAAACAACGAAAAATATCAAATTCTACTTGGTGTTACCGGCTCGGGAAAAACCTTCACCATGGCCAATGTGATCGAACATTACGGGCGCCCAACCATTATCATGACGCATAACAAAACATTGGCAACGCAGCTTTATCAAGAATTCAAGGAGTTCTTCCCCGATAACGCGGTCGAGTATTTTGTCAGTTATTATGATTATTATCAACCTGAGGCCTATATTCCGCGGACTGATGTGTATATTGAAAAAGATACCTCCATCAATGATGAATTGGATAAGCTCAGGTTATCCGCCACGCGCTCGTTATTTGAGCGGGAAGATGTAATTATCATATCCAGTGTGTCGTGTATTTATGGATTGGGGTCTCCGGAATCTTACGCCAAGATGATGCTGGAACTCCAAGTAAACAAAGAAGTGGATCGCAACCATATGTTATCCAAATTGGTAGAAATTCAATATGATCGGAACGATCTTGATTTCCACCGAGGAACATTTCGTGTCCGTGGGGACACGGTTGAAATATTCCCGGCTTATGATGACTATGCGATACGGGTGGAAATGTTTGGTGATGAGATTGAATCCTTGTCAAGAATTGATCCACTGACAGGGGATCATATGGAATCCCTGACCAAAGTCGGGATATATCCCGGAAGCCACTATGTCAGCCCTGAGGATCAAATGCCAAGAACCCTGGAGTTGATACGAGAGGAATTGGATGATCGCCTTAAACAGCTTCACGCGCAAAATAAGTTATTGGAATACCAGCGCTTGGAACAACGTACTAATTTCGATTTGGAGATGTTGGAAGAGACCGGACGTTGCAGTGGCATTGAAAATTACTCCCGGATCTTTAACCGCCGAAAGCCAGGTGAAGCACCACCGACCCTCATCGATTATTTCCCCAAAGACGCCTTGTTCATCATGGATGAAAGTCATGTCAGTTTGCCACAAATTAACGGTATGTATAAAGGCGATTACTCTCGAAAAAGCACTTTGATAGAGCACGGATTTCGTTTACCTTCCGCCATTGACAACCGACCATTGAAATATGAGGAATTTGAACAAACGATTAATCATGTCATCTATGTTTCAGCGACTCCCGGAGAGCGGGAACTGGATCAAACCAATCAAAAAACTATATCTCAGGTTATTCGCCCAACCGGGTTGCTGGACCCTGAAATAATAGTCAGACCAACAAAAGGGCAGGTCGATGATCTATATACCGAAATTCAAAAAATCATTGCCAAAAAAGAACGCGTGTTGGTTACTACCCTGACGAAAAGAATGGCAGAAAGTCTAACTGAATATTATGCCGAGATGAATGTTCGTGTGAGGTATATGCATTCGGATATTGATACATTACAAAGAGCAGAAATTATTCGAGACCTAAGACTGGGCGAGTTCGATGTATTGATAGGGATTAATTTATTGCGTGAGGGTTTGGATCTGCCGGAAGTTAGTTTAGTAGCGGTATTTGACGCGGATAAAGAAGGTTTTCTCCGTTCGGCACGATCACTATTGCAAATTGTAGGAAGAGCCTCGCGAAATGAAGAGGGTAAAGTCATTTTATATGCCGATGCCATAACAACGTCAATGAGTCAGACCATTGAAGAAACATCACGTCGGAGACGAATTCAACATGCTTATAACCAAAAGCATGGTATTACACCTAAGACCATTATTAAAAAAATACAAGATCAGATGGTAGTTAAAGAACAAGCGGTGGCAGAAGAATCCGGGCAATATCAGGCAAAACCCAAAGATGTCATAAAATTTGTGAGAAATTTGGAAAAAGAGATGAAAAAAGCGGCCAAAGAATTAGATTTTGAGCGTGCTGCCAAATTGCGAGATGAGATTTTTTACTGGAAACAGAAGGATCTTGGTCTAAAAAAATAACGCGCATTCAGCAAACAGCGTTCAGCCATCCGCTTTATCCGTGAAAGCGGCCACACGTCCTTATAATACCGGGTTGAGCCTGAACGCTCACAAAAGCTAAATAACCCTTAAACACAGGGTCAATCATGAAAAAAGTGGTATATATTGCCAAAGAAAATATCGCCAAACGAGTGGCAGAATTGGGGCAGCAAATTTCAACAGATTATGAGGGTACGGAGCTTTTGTTGATTGTGCTATTGCGGGGATCTTTTATTTTCTCAGCCGATTTAATGCGCGCAATCACAATTGATGTGATGGTTGATTTTATGAAAGTTTCGAGCTATGTCGGTCAACACTCCTCCGGGGAAGTTCGCGTATTGAAAGATCTTGATGAAAGCATTCATGGCCGCCATGTGTTAATCGTTGAGGATATTGTTGACACGGGCCTGACACTCAATAAAATTCTAGAATTATTAAAAAGTCGAAATCCTAAATCGTTGGAGGTTTGTACTCTTTTAAGCAAACCCAGTCGTCGGATCATGGAAGTAGAGCCAAAATACCTCGGGTTTGAAATTGAGGATAAGTTTGTGATTGGATACGGTTTGGATGTTGATCAAAAATATCGTGAATTACCGGACATTATGGAGATGGCGGAATAAATCTTCGCTAGATTCTAACTGCTCGCCATCTGTGAGAGCGTTTTTCGTCACTCTGTTAATTGCCGGTTTCGGTCAAATCGTTATTGCCAGACTTCTCCGATCCATTGGGGTTAGTATAGCGAATTTGGGTATTCCTTTTTTCGTACAAATTGCTGAAGTGTTACGCGAAAAGCGCAGACCCTGGCAGACGAAAGTGTTAATATTTTGCCGCACCGCTTTGACCTTTCAATTCTGTGAGCGGGATGGAATCATATGTTCCTGCTATGGATTTTTAAGGTCTGATCACCATCACAGAAACTCTAGCTTGCTCAACGACCTTTGTTGCTACAGAACCCAAAAAATGATCTAATTTTTCATTGTGACTTTGTAGAATAATTAAATTGGCCCCCAAAGCTCGTCGACATAATAAAATTTCTTTGTATGGCGGTCCAACCGCGACATGACTAAACACCTTGATACTACTTGGGATATTATCCTTAACGTAACGCTCCAGTTTTTCAGTTACCCTCTTCTTGGCTACTTCCATAGTGCCTTCCGGGAAAAAAGAAGCCACCATTGGCATATTGAAACCGGGAATCACGGTTAATACATGAAGTTCTGAATTGTGGATTTTACATTGCGCGATTGCCACTTCAAGCGCCATCTGAGAAAAGTCAGGCTCCTCCATGTCAACCGGATATAGAATTTTTTCAAACATTATTTTTCCTTACTATTGGTTTTGTAATGTCAAGTATTCAATTTGGAATACGAGTATATATATTAAATATCAACTGGTTATAAAGATGAAGCGGCTCTCCCTGTTTTTCCCCAATTGTATTAATAGTATGCGAGTTTTCCTGTAGTGTTAAATGCGACTTTAAGTTCAACAATCAAAACCCGCATACCGTATGCCACAGTGACTATTGAAAATCGTTAAATGGTTTTGCCGTCAACCAAGCTATAACCAATCAGCTTCAGCCATCATCATTTACCGTGAAGTACTGAACAAATCCGGAGACGACATTCCGTTAAAACCCGATGAAAAGCCACCTCATTGCGAAGAGTTTTGGGTTGATGCCGTTCGTCCTTTGCACACCCCGGAAGTTGAACCTATAGGCACCATGAAGAAAACCCCCTGAGCCGGTTTCGAGAGCTTTGACGGTGTCTTTTCGCTAATAACGCTTCTCATCTTAATGTCCGAGAAATAGGTCAGCCTTCTGCTAGGCAAAGGCTTAATCTTCCGACCAAATTGTCAATGAAGAAAAACCCCGGAGCCGGTTTCGAGAGCTTTGAAGGTGCCTTTTTGCTAATAACGCTTCTCATCTTAATGTCCGAGAAATAGGTCAGCCTTCTGCTAGGCAAAGGCTTAATCTTCCGACCAAATTGTCAATGAACTTACGCTGCTGAGGCGTTAAATTGACAAACAATATCTTTCCCTCTGATTCCACAGTTTTGATACCCTATTATTCTGTTAGGGATGTGCGCCATTACTACCTGAGGGACTTGGCCTTGACGGAATAAAAAGGGATTATATGGTGAAATAAAAAAATCGAACTTGTTTTTCATATCAATACTCGGTTTCATAGAACTTTTGACACGGCTCGAACGTTAATCAAATATCAGTTGCTTGACCATTATTAAACATTTCCGCATGTTCCATCAATTTTTGTGCATGGCTGATTTTGCATGCAAGTGTTTCTAACGCATCTAAAGTAGTGTCCGGATTTGTGCATTTCTGAGTTAATTTGTGATGGATGTTTTTCTTGCACGATTTGTCTTTATTAGCTTTACAGATTTTTCGAATGATTGATTTCAACTTTAACTGATTACTGAAATACTCTTTTCTATTGACTATCGACTTCTTAAATTTACCAGCCAGTACCTTCGTAATACCCATGATATCTTGTTTGAGCTGCTCACAATCATCCAATTCATTTTTCTCCTTTGATGAGCATATCCGATTCTTAATGGCGATAATTTGATTCTTGATCAGCTTTACAATTTCCTGGGCTTTGTTCGTACCACTCCAAAAAACACACTCGATTGTATTTGAGATTTCTAAATCCTCGAAACACCGTTCAATGATTATTTTTTCCTCGTCAGTATACTCTTCTGAATTCTCAATTTGACTCAATACACTTTCCTTAAGTTGGTATATGGTATGTTGTTCCGTAATTTCATTTGCTTGAGCGGTACAGAAACCATTGAAAACTAATGAAGCAATAATTAGTGTCAAAAATGAGAAGCAGCTTTTCATTACAAAATCTTGTTAAGAATTTAAAATTTAACAATCAATTTCATTGCTGTCCGACCTGATTCGCAAATGCTCTTTGCAAAGCATAATCAAAGGATAGCGAGCTTTTTTATTGTCTGACGACTTAAAGAACTTTTGAGAGTGATATTCGTTATTCCTTTGAGTGGTATAGCAAATATGAACAAAACAGTTCTCTCTCAGATCATGGACCATGCATCCGGGCACCAATTTGATTACCTAGTAAAAAGTACAAAGGAAGTAAAAAAAACCATAAATTCAGTTACTGGGATCACTTTCTTTAAATGTCATTCGCACAACTGATATACGGAAACAGCTTACGCGATATAGAAATATGCGTAACAAATCAACCCCAAAAGTGGTTGTCTATGAGGGTTATTGGCAAGCCCACAAGGACAGATATCGCTGACGCCAATAAAACAAAAAGCTGACGGATTTATAACGATTACGCTCAAAAGTTGACTTACTAGGCAAGAAAATTGTGTTAAGATGAAAAACCGCTTTCCGCTTATATACAATATTCGGCAGTCCTTTTCAATCCGTTAGGTTCTTTTGTCATTCCCGCGAAAGCGGGAATCTAATAGCGTGACAATCGATTACCGTATTTTCCCGGGGGATGACGGCTTGATTCCAGGGGTGGGGTTGCTATATGTATATACTTCATGGGTTTTGATTGCTCAAAATCTAGCTTTTTACGAGCAATCAATTCACATGGTCTCTGTTGACGAAATTATGTGACTGTCCCCAAAGATATTTTTCTTCGTTTTTGTATCCACCATAGCAGCCAAAGTAGTGCCAACCCCGGAATAAACATCAGCTGTTTTGGAGGTCGATCAGATTCCACCTCTACATAATGCACTTTCCAGTCAAAATCTAGCCCTTTGTTTTGGGCAACACTTCCAAACTCAACCATTTCGATAGTCACGGTATCATCGGAGAAACCCAGTTCGAGACCGGAGGCATCAATGCGCTCTTTACCTGTTCCTTTTTTTCCAATTGGCAACAGGACTGTTTTCGCGACATGCTTACCATCGATAGTATCACCTTCCACAAAAATTCTTAAATCATCTGTAGGCGCTAAATTCCCAGCGATAGTTTCGATCTGGCTGGCCGGCCTTTGTTCGTACCTGGGATATACTTCATCCCAGAAAAAACCAGGCCGAAACAGAATAAATGCGACGAGACAGAGTGCCAAAGATTCCCACAGTCGACTTTTGGTAACCCAGAATCCCTGTGTCGCTGCTCCGAATACAAGCATAGCGGCGATTGCCGCCACTATGGTGAGTATCAGCTCAAATATATTATCAATACCAATCAATAATAACTGTGTATTAAAAATAAACATAAATGGTAATATGGCGGTTCTGATATCGTAGATGAAACCTTGAATTCCGGTCTTGATCGGATTACTCCGGGCAATGGCCGCCGCCGCGAATGCCGCGAGTCCTACCGGGGGCGTATCATCTGCCAGTATTCCGAAATAAAACACGAACAAGTGAACGGCGATTAGTGGTACAATCAGTCCGTTTTGGGCGCCTAGCGTTACGATTACCGGTGCCATCAGGGTGGATACTACAATATAATTGGCGGTCGTGGGTAGTCCCATACCCAAAATTAAACTGATAACCGCGGTAAACAATAGCATTAAAATAACATTTCCGCTGGATATGAATTCAACAAATTCAGTCATTACCAAACCGATTCCGGTCAATGTCACTGTACCAACGACAATACCTGCCGTGGCAGTCGCAACCCCGATACCAATCATGTTTCTGGAACCATTAACGAGCCCGTGTATTAACTCATCCAGGCCCACCTTTAAGTCTTCGGATAAATTTCCGGTTCCCTGAAAATACGCTATCAGAGGTCTTTGGGTCAGAACGATAAAAATCATGAACATGGTCGCCCAAAAAGCCGATAATCCCGGGGAAAATCGTTCCACCACCAAACACCAAACCAACACAACCAAAGGCAGTAAATAATGTAAACCCGCTTTCACTGTTGGTCCGGTTTCGGGTAGAACAATCACTTCAGAATCGGGATCATCCATTTCCAATTTAGGAAATTTGGCGGCAAACTTTACCAATGCAATATATATCGCGCCAACGAGCAATCCGACCACCGCAAGGGCTCCTCCGTTGAAGAGATCTTTGATCCAACCGATCCCGTAGTATACAATCCCGCTGAGAATGATAAGTCCCAGAATAGTCCCGGTAAAAGAAAGCATACTCTGCGCGATTGTCGGTTTTTGAGTCCGTGGCAACCCTTTCATATTCGCTTTTAATGCCTCCAAATGGACGATATAAAGCAGTGCGCAATAGGATATGAAAGCGGGTAAAATGGCGTGTGTAATAACCTCAAGGTAAGATATCCCGACATACTCAACCATTAAAAAAGCAGCCGCTCCCATAATCGGTGGTGTCAGTTGACCATTTGTGGACGCCGCGACTTCAACCGCGCCCGCCTTTTCAGAGGGAAACCCCACTCTTTTCATTAATGGTATGGTAAATGTTCCGGTTGTTACAACATTCGCGATTGAGGAACCTGAAACAACGCCGCTGAGCCCTGAGGCGACCACCGCGGCCTTTGCCGGTCCGCCCTTCATGTGACCTAATAAAGAAAAGGCCACTTTAATAAAATAGTTCCCGGCGCCTGCTTTATCTAACAATGAGCCGAATAATACAAAAAGAAATACAAAACTGGCAGAGACTCCGACCGCCACTCCAAACACACCTTCGGTTCCCAGCCATTGATGACTCATGGTTTTATTAAAACTGGCACCTTTGTGGGCAATCACATCGGGCATATACGGTCCGAAAAATGTGTAGGAAAGAAATACAATCGCAACCACCATCAGCGGCGGACCCAGAGCGCGTCTGGTCGCTTCCAGCAGCAAAAGAAGCCCGACACCAGCTACGATCAAATCAAATGTGGTGGGCGCGCCCGGTCGTTCCGATAGGGCTTCATAAAATAGATACAGATAAGCCGCACAAAATGATCCCAGAAAAGCGAAAATCCAATCATAAATCGGGATAGTTTTTTTTGAGGCGCTTTTTAATGCGGGGAAGGCGGTATAGGTTAAAAAAACCGCGAACGCCAAATGAATTGACCTGGCTTCAGTGTCGTTAAAAACACCAAAATTTACGATGAAGGGCAAAGGAGATGCAAACCATAATTGGAAGACAGCCCAAGTAAGAGGGACACCAAATAAAATCTTACCCGGGATACCGGCCGCGGTTCTGGAACCACTGTCCGACTCCGCGATCATCACCTGAAGTTCCTCCTCGGAAACTTTTGACTCTTTTTTTTCTACCATAATTCTTAATTGTTAGTGTTATGGTTTATTTATGTTTAAAATAATGTATCTATTCAGAACTTATTAAAAAAGTGTAAAAAAGTTTATTTTTTACTTGACAAGGTTTTTGACGGATTTTTGTTAATCCGCCTACATGAGAC
>CAZJUM010000043.1:0-16599 GCA_964549175.1 uncultured Pseudomonadota bacterium
ACAAAGGGGTACGCCACTTCACTCTCAAACACAAGAATCAACTATAACTCGCCATCCAATATGGTAATAACATACTTGGCACTGCCGATGAAATCAATTAAAAGCTATGCGAAGGTTGAATAAACTGATTTCAAGAAATTGAATTGTTATTATTTTAGCCAGGAATAGCAGCAATGCTTAAAAGCAAGCTTTAGCGGGGGTGTTTCAAGAGGGAAATAAAAAAGGAGATAAGCCTTTGGATTGGCTTAATCTCCCTTTTAATCTTTATAGGACAGTTACGTTAACAGCAGCTGGGCCTTTTTGTCCTTCTTCAATTTCAAAACTAACGTGATCGTTTTCTTTCAATGATTTGAAACCGTCAGCGTTAATTCCTGAATGATGTACAAATACATCCGGTCCGTTTTCTTGTTCAATAAAACCATAGCCTTTGCTATCGTTAAACCATTTTACAATCCCATTTGTCATGGCGATTTTCTCCTAATTGTGTTTTTTATTTTTCTAAAATTCATACGGCCATTTCTGACAAACGAATCGATCTATCATAAACCAACTGCCTTTTATGTCGTACGGATTTTTTTTGCGCCCAAATGTACGGGCACCTTCTAAAATTTAATGGTGGCAATTGTTAAGATAGTTGTCAATACCTGAATAATATGAACGGCATTTATGGACGAAATTATCTGCCGAAAAGCATTCCCGCGTTTTTTATTGTAAGTTGAAAAACTGTACCGATTCGACCTTATGACAAAATCCGTAAGCGAATTTCTTTATGCTGAAATTTAAGAATTTTTCCCCCCAACGCAAATTTGAGCCAAGGGAAACTTGTTGTCAATCGCCTCCTTCAGTGAATGGTTTTTTTCGGAAACAAGTTCCATTTTTTATCGAATATTATGTGATTCTATTCCAAGGTATGAAGCGCACCAGTGTTCCCTTTTCTACTTCACCGACTCCGATCGGACATCGAATCAATCCATGGCTTGTTACCAAATTTGAAAAATCACCACTTCCTTGCAGCTGAACTTGAGTTAGTACAGTTTTTCCGCTTTTGAATTCAAATCGACCAGGAACAAAATTCTCTCTTGGTGTCCGGATTTTTATGGGTGATGCTAGCTCCAATGCTAAAAATTCGGGTTCCGGCGACTTGTTTCCACTTAATTTTTGAATCAGCGTTTCTACCAACAACTTAAACGAAACTTGAACGGAGACCGGATTTCCGGGAAGCCCGAAAACATAGGTCCCATTGTCGGATTTACCAAACCAGACGGGCTTTCCCGGTTTCATTTTGATTGAGTGAAATATCTTTTTAACGCCACATGCGGCCAACAGGCCCGGAATATAGTCATAATCGCCCATTGATACGCCACCTGATAGAATTAAAATATCATCCTGAAGTCCCTCTTTAATCATAGAACTCTGGACCGTTTTATCATCTTCGCCGATCCCTAAAAACTTTGCCTCAATTCCTAGCACTTTAGATAATGAACGAGATGAAAACGAGTTACAGTCTCTAATTTGATGAGGTAACGGTGTTTGGTCGGCGGGAATAATTTCTGTACCGGTGGACATGACACTAATTTTTGGTTTTCGATACACCAATATGTTTGTTAATCCCACCGACGCACAAATAGCGATG
This sequence comes from uncultured Pseudomonadota bacterium, assembly GCA_964549175.1. GTDB lineage: Bacteria > SAR324 > SAR324 > XYD2-FULL-50-16 > XYD2-FULL-50-16 > CAZJUM01. The sequence continues at coordinate 1,634 of CAZJUM010000043.1, forward strand.
CCGGCCGTGTTCAGAATCGTACCTTCCGGGATAAGTAATTTCCCCCGAGGAGCGTCTTCGCCTCTGGGCGCGATATTGAGTCCGGGTGCCATTAACTCTTCATGCATGGTTACCCAGTCACCGTCCTTCTGACAGTGTTCAATCATCACAACGGCATCGGCTCCGGTCGGGCAAGGCGCCCCGGTCATTATTTTAAATGCTTCACCGGATTGTAGCTCCTGATTGAAATCACTGCCGGCCGCAATATCTCCGGCATGCTTAAGTTTTGCGGTGTTCGATGTAAAATCGGATGATTTTACCGCATACCCGTCCATTGCCACGCGGTCATACGGAGGCAGGGGGCGGTCTGCCTCGACATTTTGGGCCAGGGTGCGCCCTAATGCCTTATGGACGGATACCGTTTCCGCTTCTAATACTGAGGTATTTTCCAAGATCATTTTTAATGCTTCATCGATACTTATCATGAGAAACTCCGAACACGCGTGATTTATTCGTTTAAGCGAATTGGCTTTGCTATTTTTTCTTATCGGAATGGGGGCGAAAAGCCGTGACAATTTCAGGATTTGTTTCAATCACCGGGCCATCAATCAATTCCAGACAATCAGGAATGGCTTCAAACAATTCATCCAAAATTTCTTTGATGGCCTTTGGTTTTCCGGGAAGATTGACAATCAAACACTCATCGCGAACAACTCCCATTTGTCTGGATAATATCGCGGTGGGCGCGTATTGAAGGCTAATGGAGCGCATTCTTTCCCCAAATCCATCCAGCACCTTATCCGCGACTGCCAGTGTGGCTTCCGGAGTTACATCTCTTTTAGCGGGGCCTGTGCCACCGGTGGTTAAAATGAGATGACAGCCATTCCGATCACTCAGCTTTTTCAGCATTGCTTCAATTTGCGTTTGCTCGTCCGGTACAATTTGATAGATAGTCTCGATGGGTGAGCTAATAGCTGATCTGAGCCACTTAATGATCACCGGACCACCTTGATCTTCATATATCCCCTGATGAGCACGGTCACTGACTGTCACAACGCCGATTTTCAGCAAATTTTCTGACATCATGTGGTTCATTTTTCAATAGTTCAATATCGTTAAAATCAAATACTTCAAGGCATTTTAGTATAAGCGTTAATTCGATCTTTTATCATTTAGCCTCGGTTTTTGTCTTGGCTCAAATGAAAAATAATCTTCATAAAAAGAAATCATGTCCTTGTCCGCAGCGATTCAGAAGCCAAATATAGCGATGATAACTCAAATTTCAAGTTTGATGAAAAATCTGTATCAGGTGCAGGTCGAAATATGAGCGAATTCATTTCATTTGACGGCTATAACGCGCCTTTTTGGATTCCGTCCGGATAAATACCCACATAATTGGAAAAAGGCTCTCAAGATATTGGTAAACTTGACTTTCTATATCGACCGGTATCATTTCTGTCTTGATTTTCCATGATTCCTCATGTATTAACATTGAACGCGTTAAATTCATATTGCTCTGGTTCCGCCCATATTAAAAATTCGATCCGCTCAACATATATCAAGATCATGATTAAGGGAGTAATTATGACGGAATTATCAACTGCGGAATTTGCGGTAAAACCTAGGATTTGGCATATGGAAATTGGCTTTATCTGAAATAAAGCATAAAGTCAGACTCAGAAAGGTGGTATGAGAGCTAATACAGTGAATCGTGGATTTTTGGCGCCTTCACAACCGGACTTAGCAATTAATTTTAGATAATATCGCGGTCAATTTTTTAGTTTTCCAGCCCCGGATAAACGGGATAAACACTTCAAAAAGCCTAAATTTAACTCAGATTTGCTATGAAAAAACAACTGATACTATTCACAGTGATGCTTATTTTTTCCACTGCTTTGCTATCCGCCGAAGAAAGAGCATGCTATGTCGTCGTGGAAAATCCGGGTAGCTACGATGAACTGGCTGTTACCTCGATTTCTTTAACCATGATTCGGCAATTTGTTGATTCGGGTGTTAAACCCTTTCCCACCGAAGGAATATCTGAAAAAGAGTGCATGTATCGAGTTAATATTTCCGAAAACGGGGATGGACTTAAGGTCTTTATTTTCGGTAATAAAATCAGCGATTATGGTACTTCAAACCTAAGGGGTGAACCCGGACTGGAGCAGGGAGTTTTGCGGGCAATCTACAAATCTCTGCGAAATAATTCAAAAGAAGCAATCGCAATGTGCCAAAGCTATGGAACCGCGTTGGAAAAAGAATGTCAGCAAATCCCTTCCCAACAACCCAGCACCACCGAGAGTCAGCCACAAGTTCAGGTTCAGCTCCCTCAGCAGGATAATCAAGCCCAGCAACCCCTGATGTCTCACGATTTACCCCAAAACCAATGCACACTGCAGATGGGAGCACAACAAAGCCAAAATCGCAGACGACCTCCCCAAAACCAAGGGAGACACCAGAAAGCCGGTATAAGGCAAACAGGCCAAGGCCCAAGTCTATCGGAGTATCGCCATTCATCTCCCGAGTTTGCGGTTTGTTATCCGACCCATTGGAAAGATCCTGTGAAAAAAATGGGTAAAAACACCGTATTTTCAATATCCGGAGGACAGGGACGTCTCTCAATGGCAGTCATTGTCGGTGAGGCAAAGCCTGGTTTGAGGCTGGGTAAAAACTTGATCAAACGCCTTGAACGAGTTTGGCGCGACAGAACTCCCGACATCAAACGAATCAAGGTAGAGCGGTCAGAAAAAACCAATTTACTTGATGGATCGAGAACTTTTCTTGTTGAACTTAAAGTCTCATTCAACAATCGAAAGCCACTGGTCAGTGCCAACGCCATATCGATCAAAGACAATAGGATTATCCTGGTCTCTGTTTGGGGTCCGGACGGTGTACCCGGACACATACTTAAAAACCTGGCAATGACTCTTCAACTAAAGCCTTAAAGCACCGATTGCATCGCGTTCGACAAAGGTGAGGAATCCGTAATAAATTCAAGGATTCCTCACCGCTCTTTCAAGCTCATTTCCAATCAGAGAGCAGCATTTCCGGGATGTGCTATTGCTTCTCATTCGTCATTCAGCGCAATTGCGCGACGTGCTCTTCAGCAAACTCGACTCCCACCAGGTATCCCAATAGAAATCCAATACTTCTTGGCGATAGTTTTTAACCGCCAATGCTGTAAAAACGATGTTTTTTACTGAATTCACCACGTTTGGGTTTATAATCAACTGCCTGTCGAATAGATTCCTCAATACCCAACTCCCGAATATCAAATACCATATCGTTAAGCAGGCATGGTTTTATTTTACCATCGCTGGTTAATCGCAGACGATTACAGATTTTACAATCACCACCGGTTCCGTCTTCGATCGTCCAGTATTGACCAACTTCCAAATCCATTTGCCGAATAAACCGCACCTTGAGATTATTATTTTTGGCATATTGTGCCACTTTTCGCGCATCTGGTTCTGATGAAGACTCTTTGATCACACAATTGATTTTTATGGTTTTAAATCCGACTTCCTGCGCAACGCGAACTCCTTCAAACACACTCTGAATATCTCCGCCTCGTGTAATCGTTGAAAATTTTTCCGGATCAACCGTATCCAGGCTAATATTCAAACGGTGCAAACCGGCTTTGCGCAATTTCTCCCCAAACTCGGGAAGTAGCGTGCCATTGGTGGTCATGGAGAAATCCTTAACTCCCGGAATCTCAGCAATCATTTTGACCAGATCGATTATTTTTTTTCTCACCAGCGGTTCACCACCGGTCAGTCTTATTTTATCAATACCAAGTTTCACGGCCACTTTAACAAAACTGATTATTTCTTCAAAACCTAGAATATCACGATGCGGGATCAACTCAATTCCGGTTTCCGGCATACAGTATTGACAACGTAAATTACATCGGTCTGTTACCGAAATCCTCAAATAAGTAATTTTGCGGCTAAATCCGTCTACTAGCGACAATTTTTTCTCCTGAAACGATCGATCATCAATGCTGAAACGCTATTCAGCTTCGCTAATTTTTTTATCCACAGAGGCCAGAAATTAACTTCTTTTGTTTAAAACCACCAGTAAAATAAATTAAAAAACATCGTTTCCAATCAATGGCTGTATTGAGTAATCAGGTTCATTGTTATTTCGGTACTCAGCACTTTTGATCCAAATTCTCCGATTTTTCACGCACACACCGGCCAGACTGCCCACTCAATTTTATTCCTCTTGACATGACACAGGTCTAACACGATAGTAGTCTTTTTTTTAACTATTTTATTTCGACGATATTTCTTGCTGAGGTCTATCGAAATTCAAATCGAGGGAGCTATTATGAGACGTTTATTCACCCATTTTTGGCTGATACCGGTTCTTCTTGTGATCTGCGGAACTAATTTATTAGCGGTCACAAAGCCACAAAAAGCGACTATTAAATTTATCGAAACCACTGATATTCACGGTTCGATATTTCCTTATGACTTTATCGAAGGAAAGACCACCAAACAATCATTGGCACACGTTTATTCCTATGTAAAACAAGAGAGAGCTAAGGGACAACATGTTGTACTACTGGACAACGGAGATATTTTACAAGGGCAACCGATCACCAATTATTATAACTATGTCAAAGATCCTGCCAAAGATCCGCATATTGTCGCCAGTGTTATGAACTATTTGAAATATGATGCATCAGTGGTCGGAAATCATGATATAGAACCTGGCCCTGCGGTTTACTTGCCATTAAAAAACAAACAATTTCGATTCCCATGGCTGTCCGCCAATACTGTGGATGAAAATACCGGAGTCAGTTTTTTTACGCCGTATACCAACGTGTATCGAAATGGTGTCAAAATAAGCGTTCTCGGTTTAACCACCCCCAGAATCCCGTCCTGGCTGCCGGAAAGTGTTTGGAAAGGTTTACGGTTTCTTGATATGGTTAAAACCGCGCGTGTTTGGGTGAACTATATTAGAAGTCATGAGCGACCGGATGTTCTCGTCGGGCTATTTCATTCGGGATTTAATCCGACCTACGGGGGACAGAAACCATCGAGCCCTAAAAACCAAAACGCCGCTCAATTGGTGGCACAAGAAGTCCCCTACTTTGACCTTATCTTTTTGGGACATGATCATCGTATCAGAAATGAAAGAGTTAACGGTGTTCTGATAATGGGTGGAAAAAATGCGGCGAAAGCAATAACTGTCGCTAATGTTTCTTTAAAATGGAACATTAATCGTGCCCGTTATGATGTAAGAACCAGGGGTGAAATCGTCGAGCCGAAAAATTATCAAGCCGATCAAGACTTATTGAATCATTTTAATACGGAATTTGAAGAGGTAAAAAGCTGGGTGAACGAAAAAATCGGAACCAATGAAGAGACCATTTCATCCCGCGATGCCATGTTTGGCGACTCGGCTTTCAATGATATTATTCATGAATTGCAATTTGATGTCGCGAAAAACATCATTGGTCAGGTCGCTGATATCTCATTTGCGGCGCCTTTGCAATTTGATAAAACAATCAAACCAGGTCCTGTTTACGTTCGCGATATGTACAAACTCTACAAATATGAGAACTGGCTATATTTGATGAGTTTTACTGGTCAAGAAGTCAAAAATCACCTTGAATATTCCTACGGCAACTGGACCAATCAAATGACAAACGCCGATGACCATTTTCTTAACTTCAAGGAAATCGATGATTCCACCGGAGAATTTGAATTAAAAACGCGTTATTATAATTACGACACCGCAGCAGGGATCGTGTATTCAGTCGATTTATCCAAACCCCAAGGTGAAAAAGTAACCATATACGGCATGGACGCTGATTTGGATGGGCAAGTGGATGCCGGAACTTATTTTGACTTAACTCAAAAGTATCTGGTCGCCATAAACTCATTCCGTGGCGGTGGCGGCGGAGGCCATCTAACCCAAGGAGCCGGTATAGCCAAAGCAGATCTGGAAAAGCGAAAAGTTGGAATGACGGCGCGCGATCTTCGTTTTTATTTACGAGAAAAGATCATGAAGAAAGGGTCAATCAGCCCTCGAGTGATCAACAATTGGCAATTCCAACCAGTTGCCTGGGCAGCCAAAGGAAAAGCCAAAGATTATCCGATTATTTATAAAGCGGACAGTGGCGCCGATCACTAACAGGCGTTAAAAAAGCGGGGATTTCCCCGCTTCCTGGGGCTCCAAGCTATTATCTCACTCAGCCACGTTATATCGCTCTATAGTCCCAAATCCTCATTGATCAAAACTACTTTAATGCGGTGTTTGGGGAAGGATTTTTCAATAATGGTCCACACGTTACAGATGCGAGCCGGACTTTTGCATTCCTGGCAAATCGTTGTTTTTGCGCACGGCGTATTCTTTTCCAAACGCATCACGTTGGCGGGTGAGGCAAAGTCCTTGATTCGCGCCATTCCCTCATGAATATCCGCCACGATTTTGTTTTTACCAACGAGTAGAATTACATATTTAGGGCCAAAATGCATCGCTCCCACACGATTGCCAATCATATCCAGATTAACCAATTGTCCTGATTCGGTAATTGCATTGGTACTGGTGAAAAACAGGTCGACGAGCAGTGCCTGCCTTCGTCGTTCAAGCATTTCCTCTTGTGAAATCGCTTTATCGTAAGTATCCAATACGCAGTAGTGATCACTATCCTTCAAGTGATGATATAGACCCGACTTAATGAAAGTCACAGAGCCACCCCAAGAAATACTTTTGACGCCCAATTGCGGCATGATCGTGTTAAGAGCCAACTCCTTCGCGTCTTCTTTCGAATCGGCAAGATAGACCTCAAAATTATTCTCTTCTAATGACTCTTTTAAGTTATTCAGTCGAATATCCCAGAAGTTTTTTAAGAATTTTTTCATGTGACTGCCACAGGATAGAGTTTAGAAATTTTTGATCAAATATGTCTCTTTTTTCTAACATCCGTTTGCCGTCTCCGCAACACTTGTTGCTATTTAATTGGATTTCCGCAAAAAGCATGCTCCGTATTGGGGCATCACTTTTCTTTACCTGATGATCTACTATTAACATCCTAAACTTGCCAATAATGCCTTTCATCCCCGCGGATGCGGGGATCCGGAAAACCATTTGGTTTCTTGGACTTTTATTGTTAGATTCCCACTTTCGTGGGAATGACAGGGTGATCAAAGAAAAAGGGCTATGAATTGTAAATAATCAGTTTTCTTTAAAGGAAACCAATGGCGTACAATTCACTTGAAGGCAAAAAGGCATTCTTCGCAGCGCGTTGAATGACAAATCTGTTGCATGGCAAATGACAAAAAAAGCATACGAAGAAGGAGTCATTTTTATATTGGCCAATACCAAGTCGGCCATCCGGGTTGGAAGTATCAACGAAGTGGGTGATAAGCATGCCTCCAAGGTAATTCCCTCGGATGCCATCAGGATGGAGCAACTGACGGATCTATTCGATCAATCCATGGCAATCCTTGGGTAAGGAGTCGGCGTTGTTTTCCGTTATCCGGTTCGCACGCGCGCGAATCCTCAAGATTGAGCGAGCGTCAGAGGAGTCGCGAAAGAGATCTCAAGTTGCCCTCAAAACAAAGGAGAAGAAACTCAAACCATTTATTTTGATCGTGGATTTCGGAGTTTATCTTGAATTGATTATTTTTCGTTAAACCGATATATTGAATGATGTTGTCGAGATCCAAGCAGAGCAGTTGCTCAAAGTAGACAAATCAATTCCCAATTATTCACTTATCGAGTCAAAGCATGGAAAAATTCATCGTCAATGGTGGCCATCGGTTGGAAGGTGAAATCACACCGGCAGGCAATAAAAATGAAGCATTACCGGTTTTAGCGGCAATATTACTCACGGACCAGCCGCTTACAATTCATAATTTACCTAATATCGGTGATATCAACAGACTCAAAGATATTCTGGAAGGCCTTGGGGTGGCGATCAGTTACAAAGGGGATAATAGCTACCAGTTTGACGCGTCTCAATTGTTGTCCTGCGAACCGGATCGAGCATTATCGGAGGCCATACGTGGTTCTTTCTTATTGGCGGCCCCTTTATTGGCCCGATTTAACAAAGCCAAAGTATACCAACCCGGTGGGGATAGCATTGGTCGTCGACGATTGGATACGCACCTGGAAGCCATGGAACAACTCGGAGTCACCATTGAGCGCGAAGAAGATGGATTTACGCTTACTTGCAAGAGCTGCAAAGGCATCAATATTCTATTGGATGAAGCAAGTGTCATGGCAACTGAAAACATCGTTATGGCGGCCGTATTGGCAGAAGGCACGACTACTATCTATCACGCGGCGTGCGAGCCTCATGTGCAAGGCTTGTGTAATATGCTGAATATGATGGGGGCACAAATCGATGGTATCGGCAGTAATTTTTTAAAAATCGAGGGTGTGTCATCACTTTCGGGGGGGGAACATACGATTCAACCGGATCACACCGAAGTTGGCTCGTTTATCGGTCTCGCGGCAGTCACCAAAAGTGAAATCACCATCAAGGAACCCGGATTTCATAATTTAACTCAAATTTTGAGAAACTTTGAACGATTGGGAGTAAGCGTTAAACAGGTAGGCAACGATATGCTGATACCAGCCGATCAGGAGATGGTGATTAAAACCGACATTGATCAATCCATCCCGAAAATTGACGATGCGCCCTGGCCCGCATTTCCCGCCGATTTAACCAGCATCATGACCGTTGTTGCCACTCAATGTTCCGGTACTGTTTTGATTTTTGAGAAGATGTTTGAAAGTCGTCTGTTTTGGGTGGATAAATTAATTAGCATGGGCGCTAAAATCATCTTATGCGACCCCCATAGAGCTGTAGTCACGGGTCCCGCGAAACTTAGCGGGGAAATATTAACCAGTCCGGATATTCGTGCCGGAATGGCATTATTAATCGCCGCATTATGTGCCGACGGAACCAGTGAAATCTATAACATTCGTCAAATTGATCGCGGATATGAAAAAATTGAACGGCGTCTGAATCAAATCGGTGCTGATATTCAAAGAGTGTAATGCGCTTTTTACTATTAACTCTTAAATCGGATTCATATGTTTATTACGTTTGAGGGAATTGATGCCAGTGGCAAATCAACACAACTGGAATTATTGGAAAAAAACCTTCGAGACAAAGGGTATAAAGTCCTTTTAACTCGGCAACCCGGAGGAACGCGGATTGGCCAACAAATCCGCAAAGTGATTCTTGACCCGGATAACACCGACATGATTCCCGAAACCGAAGTACTGCTTTACATGGCGGATCGGCTGCAACATCTTCGTCAATTGGTGCAACCGGCTCTGGAAGAAGGGAAAATCGTACTCTGTGATCGTTATCATGACGCGCTTGTTGTGTATCAAGGAGCCGGAAGACAAATGGATTTAAGTTGGTTGAAGCCCATCGAGGGAAAGTTTTTGCTTCACCCTAATTTGACTTTTTATCTGGATATCTCACTTGAAAAATCGAAACATCGGCTGGAAAAACGCAATCAAACGCAAGGCATAAAAAATTGCCGCCTGGAAAGCGAGAACGATGAGTTTTTCAAACGCGTGATACAAAAATATGACGACCTATGCCAAAATGAAGCGGATCGTTTCATTAGAATTCCGGCCGAAAAAGGACGCGGTGCCACGCAAAAAGCAATTCTGGATATCCTGATTCCCGAACTTGAGGAAAAAAAGCAGCGGCTCTATGGCATTTTCTAAGATTTTTGGACACCGTTCAGTCATTGAACGTCTAAACCATACCTTTCAAAATGGCTGTATCCCATCCGCGTATTTATTTGTCGGATGGAATGGCATTGGCAAAAATACCATCGCGCGCGAATTTGCCCAAATGATTAATTGCCACACACATGATAATTGCCATTCCTGCGATAGCTGTCATATGTTTGATATCGCGTCGCATCCCGACTATATCATTATTAAGCCTTCCGGGCAGTTTATTCGTATCGGACAAATCAAAGCATTGATCGAGCAGCTCAGTCTTAGACCAATTTACGCGCAAAAGCGCGTAGTGGTTATCCACGAGGCACAGCGGATGAATTTGGAATCTACCAATTGTTTTTTAAAAATATTGGAAGAACCCCCTTTGGATACACTCATTGTTTTAATGACCACCGACGAAAACCTGTTGCTTGAGACCATTCAATCACGATGTCAAAAAATGATGTTTTCAACACTCACTCACGATCAGCTCAAGTGTATTTATCAACAATATTTTAATATTCAAGAAGAGGATTTACCGTTTATCCTCAACTACTCCGGAGGGTGCATTCGAAAAAATTTTATCAAAAAAGCATCTGAACTGTATAACATCAGGAACTTGGTACTGCAAATTTTACTTAACTTGACCAATAAGCGCATGAATGACCACTTTTTCTTACTGGAACAATGGGTCAAACATGAGCAACATCTTTATTTCATTGAATTTTGCACGGCCTGGATCAGAGATATCATATATCTTCGAGAGGGGAAAACGGAAGGATTATTCAATCAGGATATGATTCAAGAAATTCCGGAAAGCATCTATCAATTAACCATTGAACAGCTGCAATGGGCATTTGACCTGACAATTGAGACAGAAATTGCCATCAAGAAAAATGCGGCAAAACAACCGGCGCTTGAAGGATTGCTCATTCAGCTTAAACAGGTTTTTGCCGGAGTACCGGTAGTATAGCACTTGAAAAACACTGATGCGATATTGATCCGTTACAATCATAAGATGTCTTTTCAAATCCCTCAGGCCATTGAAGGTCAAACGTAGACTTGGACCCTTATCCAAAATTCCACAAAGCACGATTAGAATTAGGTTTTTTAGCGAATCACATCCATAAAGGCTGAAACAGAGAAAACGGCCTTTCCAACGCCGGGAGCGCCATACCCGGGCGGAGCGGGGAGTTGATATTTTTCAAAGGTATCACGCCAGACTCGCAAGAGCTTAACATAATACTCCAAAGGAGGAGGGGATTGATTTTTTAAATGGGCAAGGGGCTCACGACACCAGGTGGTAAAGCGAGGCATAATGGACTTGGACATAAAAAACTCCAAACCCTGGCGTGTCGACTCAACCGCCTCATGCAAGTCGGTATAACCATATGGCTGTGCCATCTCAACACCGGCAACAAAATTGGGAATTACATGTTGTGGTCCAAACACATCGGCTGACGCGACAATCCGTTTCATCCATTCATTATACCCAACAAATCGTTCTTTGCCCGGACAGATTTGTTTGAACAATTTTTCATCCCAGATTTCATAGTTGGGGTGATATATTTTTACCCCACCTTCCGCTAATCGCTTGCAATCTTTTTTGAGATAAGCTTCAACAACAGCTTTGATAATCCAGTGATCACCAAATTGAGCATGGATTGCCTGAACGTATTCCAGGTAAAAATCCACTTCATTTTTACCCGATAAATTTCGGTTTATGCTACCTCCCGTAATCGTAACGGCTTTGGATTGGGTATCCCTTTCCGCGATTATACGCAGTGCTTCCAAAATATCTTGGGGACGCTTTACTCCCGTATATTCGCGACCCGCCTTTTTTTGTTGTCGGTAGTTTTCATTGATATCGCAATACTGACATTCTTCATCTTTGCCCCAGTACTGACATAAACGGAACACCGTCAAGTAAATCAGATATCCCCATTCCAGCACCGGAGCAATTTCTGAAATGGTCTGACCACCGGACAGTTTTTCCGAATAATAAGCAGGCAAAGGATGAAACTCAGTTTCCGCAAAAGGAAACTCCTGACAGCAGAACATCAATTTCCCGTCGACAACCTCAACCGCATACGGAGAATTGGGATTAAGTCGCACACTGAATATGGTTGGCTTCAATTCGTCGGGGCCACCAAAAAATCGTATTTCTTCCGGAGCTCTTAAAAAATGATTTCCTTCATCCTTCAACTCATCCAAGGTAGCCAAATCAAAGCTGAATATAAAATAATCCTTTGGCTTGTATTCGGAAGCAATCCGACAACTGTCTTCCGAAAACCGAACGCCAAGCCTCAGCACATCTTGTTTGAGGATTGCTTCCATGGGAATGCCGCTGTATTTTTGCCGTAATGCTTTTACTTCAGCATAGCGATCGCTTTTGTTGATGCCTTCTTTCATACTGTCTTCTCACTGGCATTGTGAGCGTTATTGATTTGCTTCCACGGACTGCTTAATGCCTTCCCGATAGGTGGGATAATGATATTGAAATTCCGAAATCGACTTCAAACACCGATTTGAAATTTTCCTGGCTGAACATTCGGGAAGATTCTTTCGAGTACAATATTCTTCCTGAAATCGAATCTTATCAGATTTTTTGTGAGGAAAAAAAGGTTGACGTATCAGCCAATTCACCACTTCTTCCGTTGGGGCAGCTTCTTCATCCACCGCATTGACAACTTGGGGAAAATCTTTTTGAGTCAACGCCAATTTGATAATTTGGGCCAGGTCCCTGACATGAATGCGATGAATGGGTTGTCCTCCTCTGGGAATCGGCTTCCGATTCATTATCCGTTTGCCGATATGTCGCCCCGGTCCGTAAATTGCTCCTGATCGAACCACTCTTAAATCAAAAAAGTGTCGTAAAACCTTTTCTGACTCGGCTCTTAATTTCCCTTTATCGGTGTCCGGGGTTAATGATTGCCCTTCATGCCAATTCCTTGCTTGATTAGGATAAACACCCGTGGTGGAAATATAGACTAAATTCCGAAGTTTGGATCGCTCCCTGTTCATCCATCCCCCCCAGACTATAAGCCATTGAATTTCCTTCTCAAGATCCTGAGTCGGAGGAGGAATGGTTAGCACGATATTCGCGTCGATTGCGGGTATATTGTCCCATGTTTCTTTTATATTCCAATCGAAATGAATTAGGCGTAGCTTACTCCGCACCGAAGATTCCGGAACATGGGGTTGAGGGTGAGAGCCCCAGGAGTCTTCCGGCCATTGGTATCGATTCACAAGCTCTGATCCCAGGTATCCTAATCCTAATATTCCAATAGCTGGGAGCATGGTCGTTTACTTGATATCAATCAACTCGACTTCAAAAATCAAAGTTGAATTAGGGCCGATCATACGACCTGCAGGTTTGTCACCATAAGCTAAGTGAGAGGGAATAACCAATTTCCATTTAGCCCCTTTTCTCATCAATTGCAACGCTTCTACCCAACCCGGAATCACACCGGTCACCGGGAATATGGCAGGTTTATCAGCACGATAGCTACTATCAAACTCCTTACCATCTATCAACGTTCCCTTATAGTGTACTTCAACGGTATCAGTGGATTTAGGTATGGCACCGGTACCTGCTCTAAGAATTTCATACTGTAAACCGGATTTTGTGGTTATCACACCTTCTTTCTTCGCGTTTTCCGCCAAATAAGCCAAACCCTTTTTCAGGTTTTCCTCGCTCACTTTAGTCATCATTTTCTTTTGCAGAGATTTTAGTGCCTCTTCGATTTCTTCCTGAGTTAACCGCGATTCCTTTCCGTTTATGGAGTCTTCGATGCCCATAAACAAGTATTTCAAGTCGAGATCAAACTTTTGCTGCTTCAGTCGACGACCGATATCCGTTCCAATGATATAGCTCCATTTTTTCGCCTGTGTCTGCGGTTTTGGCAGCACTGTTGTTTGCGCGAGCCCTTGAGACAACATTAAGGAAATGATTAGAGAGAGAAATAAGAAAAAGCTAAATTTCATGAAAACCCTTTTCAAAAAAGTTAAAGATTATGTTAAAAGCAAAGTTAAGGTTGTTCGATTCTAAATTTTCTTTCGCCCAATAAGAATTCCACCATTAATAGTAAAATAGCCACCCCCAAGAAGAATTGGAATAGTTCACTCCACACTTTGGATTCCTTAGATTCCAGCTCCTGTTTTTCAGCGATGGTGATGTAATCACGATACAATTGCGCCAGATCGGCCAAATTCGTACGCACCGGAATAAACACACCATGTGTTATTTCGGCAATTTTCTTCAATGTGGTTTCGTCCAATTTGGTCTTAACCGTTTGATCTTTATACTTCAGCAAGGCATATGATCCATCACGACGTAAGGGAATATTGGCACCGTCCGGATCTCCTAATCCTACCGTGTGAATACGAATCCCTCTTTTTGCCGCTACTTCAGCCGCTTCAATAGGAAACGACTCGTGATCTTCACCATCGGTAATCAAAATAATGTCACGGTATTTATTGTCTCGATCATAAAACAAACGATCGGTCACCGTGCGAATCGCATCTCCGATGTGGGTTCCTCCACGGTTGATATCCCGAATGCTTACACGAGCCAAAATATTCTCGAAATAGTGATAATCAAGCGTCAGAGGACATTTGACAGCGGTAGCACCGGCGAACACCAACAAACCAATACGATCTCCTTCCAGGATATTGATCACATCAGAGATCAGTTGTTTGGCTCGACCTAAACGATTGGGTTTGAGATCCTCAGCCAGCATACTGCGAGAAATATCAACGACAAATACTAAATCACGTCCTTTTTTCCGGATGGTTTTGGTCACTGGATTACCCTGAGGTCGCATCAGCGTTAACACCAAAAAAATCGTACTTAACACGAGCAAAGCAATTTTAATCCCTTGTTTTTGGTGGCTAAATTGAGTTGTTAAGTATGGGATGAGAGCGGGGTTAGCAAACTTTTCCATACCCCTTTTTTTCCGGTACAAACCGTACAAAAAAATCGCGATAATGACCGGTATTGTTACAAACCAGCCCATATTTCCAATTTCCGCAAAACGAAACATAATCTATCTGATTACTTATCCCATTGTTCTTTACTCAGGGTCGAACACTCCATATTAATTGAGTCAAACATCATGGGTATTGAAAGCTTTTTCAATTAGTATCTATTCAGAACTTATTAAAAAAGTGCATTTTTTACTTGACAAGGTTTTTGACGGATTTTTGTTAATCCGCCTACATTAGACAGTCTACAGAGATTGGGTATCATAACGGACGATAAAAAGCCTTTATAG
>CAZJUM010000044.1:0-16488 GCA_964549175.1 uncultured Pseudomonadota bacterium
TGTCAAGTAAAAAATGAACTTTTTGCACTTTTTTAATAAGTTCTGAATAGATACACTAAATTTTCGATAAACATAATCAAACAATCATACCATTAATCATTTAGGACCGGGCTTCGACAAGCTTCGATTTTGCTGATTTTCATACCCCATCATTTGTATTCACACAGCTGAATTATTCCCAGGAGTTATTGCAGTGACTATAAAAAAAATAAACAATATAACCCTGAGACAGCAAGTCTATGAACAATTGCGAGAAAAAATACTCGGAGCTGAATTGCTGCCGGGAGAAATTGTTAATTTACGCGGACTGGCAAAAAAGTTTGGTGTGAGTATGTTGCCTGTTCGAGAAGCTATCTGGCAACTCGAGTCGGAGAAAATTCTTGTTGTGGAGAGCAATAAAAATATTCAGGTTAATCAACTGTCAAAAGAAGAATTCAGAGATCTTTTAAATACAAGATTACTTATTGAAGGTGAGGCCATAAAAAAAGCCTGCCGGCTAAGAACCGAAAAAGATATTCTAAGAGTAAAGAAGACGCATGAAGTCATGAATAAACACATAGGTGTTAACCATAGAAGTTACATTAAGAAAAACGATGTTTTCCATCATGCGATTTATTCGTGTTCCGGATCTCCCCTTTTGCTTGAATTGATCCAACGACTATTAGCACGAGTTAATCCTTATGTTTTCCTCTATTCCATTAGAAACATGGATCTTAGCAATGCGGTAAATAGCCACCGGGAAATGTTTGAGGGATTCTCAGATGGGGATGCCGATAAAGCAGTGGCTGCCCTGAGGCGTGATTTGGAGCATGCCGGCATCACGATTTCGACTCACTTAAACTAGGCATCCAATCCTCACTATCCTTTCACAGCCCCGGCCGTCATACCGGTAATAATCTGTTTCGAAGCGACAAAAGTAAAAACAATAGGAGGAACGGCAATTAACATCCCCATGGCCATAATTCGGCCCCAATCAATATTGTGTTCTGTAAGAAACAACGAAATATTAACCGGAGTCGTACGCGTCGAACGATTGGTTAGAACCAACGCAAGAATAAACTCGTTCCACGAAATGCGAAATGTGAAAATAGCGGCAGCCGCCAGACCCGGTTTAATAACCGGTAAAACGACTTGGAAAAAGATTTGAAAGGGATTAGCCCCATCAACACGAGCGGCTTCTTCCAATTCGATAGGCACCTGATTAATAAAGCTTTGTAAGATCCAGATGACAAATGGAAGGTTGATCGCCACATAAACCAGAACTAATCCGTGTAGCGTATTCCCTATTTCATATTGAAAGGTCCAAATACTGAATACAGGCACAGTTAATACGGCAGGGGGAACCATACGCATCAAAAGCGTTGTCAATGATACAACATCCTTGCCCATAAACCGAAAGCGAACCAGTGCGTAAGCGGACATACATCCCGTGAGTATGGTGAATCCGGTGGAAACCAATGCGACGTATAATGAATTCCCTAAATACCGCATTAATGAAGGATCATTCATCACCGAGATGTAATTTTTCATTGTCGGTATAAAGAAAAACGTCGAGACATCATTAAAAATATCGATTTTTAGTTTTAATGACATCAATAGCATCAACATGATGGGGCCAAGTGATATCAAGCACAAAATTACCAAAATGGCGTAGAAGGAGCCCGTGCTTAATTTTGAATACTCTTTCATAGGGGTGCCTCAATATTTTTCCGCCGCTGGCTTGGCTTTGGCCAATTGGGTATCCCGGATCTTGGTGTAAACAAACATGGCAATCGCAATCACTAACACAATGGTGAGTAGAATATTGGATAAAGCGGCCGCTCTTCCTAGCTCCCAACTGACAAACGCGGTCTTGTATATCCGCAATGACAGAATTTCCGTCGACAAGCCAGGGCCCCCGTTGGTCATAATAAAGATAACCTCCAAAACCTTAAATGCGTCAATCATCCGCAACAGGGCCGCGACGATAAGCACCGGCATCATCAATGGTATTTTAATATAAATGATCTGCTGCCAGGTCGAAGCGCCGTCCATGCGGGCGGCTTCAATCGCTGAGCGAGGTAATGATTGAAGCGCAGCCAAAGACAGTATAAAAATAAACGGGGTCCATTGCCAAATATCGGCGATGATGACAGAGGGTAACGCCCAACCGGGGGATGAAAGCCAAGGTATGGATTGAAACCCCCAGCTTTTAAGTGTTTTATTTAAAATTCCGAATTGTGGATTGTACATGTAGCGCCAGATCAATCCCACCACGATCGGGGCAATCATCATCGGTAAAATGAAAATAGTGCGAAACACCGACATGGCTCGAATCGGGCGATCCAACATCAGCGCAAGACCTACTCCGGCGAACATTTCTAAAAAAACCACTGAAAAAGCAAACGTTATCGTGACCATAAAGGATTCATGGAAGTTGGGATCTTCAAGAATCCATTTATAATTATCCAAACCGTTAAACGTTGCATCGGCAAAAGCAGTTCCCATACGCCAATCAAAAAGGCTCGCCACAGTGAGGTAGCCAATGGGATAAAATAATGCCACCACAAGAACAATTCCCGCAGGAGCTAGGAAAAAATAAGGTGTCGAGCGATTTAAAACACCTCTTAACTTCATTTGAGTTACTCCCGTTCTAATGATTCTTGCATATGGTTTTTATTTCGAGTCATTAAACGCAACCGGAAAACAAGAGAGCAATGCTCCCGGCGCTGTTGACTAAGCAACACCGGGAGGAAGATTCCCAACTTATTTCCAAGTGTAATATCCCGCTTTTTCCTGAATGGCCTTGGCACGTCTTGCTACTTCATCAAGTGCTTGTTTAACCGTCATTTGGCCGGTCATTGCCTTTGATAGTAAAGTCCCCAATTCATTATTGACTTCGCCCCAGGTCGGTATAATCGGTCGCCAATCCGGATCAGCATGTTTTAACGCCTCACCAAAAATCTTCATGTGGGGAAACTTCTTGTTAACATCCGGGTCAGCATGCGTTGAGAAACGGGAAGGATTTCCTCCTTCCAATGCGATCAGTTTGTCAACACGTTTGGATGTCAACCACTGCATAAGTAAAAAAGCGGCTTCTTTATTGGCAGCATTTTTAGGAATTGCGATTCCGAATCCACCGGTTTGTGATCCATAACGTACGCCTTTTGGATGCAAGGCCCACCCGACATTACCAACAATCTTGGATTTTTCGGGATTGTTAACTTCACCGGCGATAACCGTGGAATCAAGAAACATTGCTGCCTTACCTTGCAGAAAGGCGTTTTTCATCTCGGCAAAACCGAATGAAGTACCACCTTCCGGACCACATTCCAGAATTTTCTTCAAAGTCTCTCCAGCTTTAACACCGGCTGCGTTGTTGACAACGGGAATCCATTGGTCATCGTAGACCTTCCCGCCTAAAGGAGCCAAGTGCAGCAAAAAGGCATGGGATGTCTGGTGTCCGGAGGCGCCTCTGGACGTTAACCCCGCCATACCCGGTTCAAGCTGCTTAATTTTACAGGCAGTTTCCAGAAGCTCATCGTAAGTTGTCGGCACTTTCAAGTTGTGTTTTTCGAAAATGTCTTTTCGATAGCCTAAAACCGAAGTTTCCGAACCAAATGGGATTCCAAATAAAGCTCCGGTCGGACCTGGTAAATAACCTTTTTTACCTCCGGCAACACCAATATTCTGCAGGTAGCCATCGATTAGATCCTCAGGATCGTAGCTCGGATCAGCCAATTTGGGATTCATAAAGAATCTGGCCAGAGGTTCAATCTGATCAGCGGATACATAATCCGCCTTAGAGAAGACAACGTAAGCCAATAGGTCATAATCGCCTCTGGGTTTAGTCAACTCCAAAGTCTGTTTTTGGCGCATCGCCAGATACTGCAATTGATCCACCTCCACAACAATCCCAGTTTCTTTGGTAAACTTCGGGATGATCTTCATGACCGCATCAAAGTGAGGATGAGCCGGAAAATTAACCACCAAAGTCTTGCCTTTATATGGGGCATAAGGATTTCCGGCGATTGCCGTCATTGATATCAATCCTATGCCGACACTTGCGGCAAACGCTGATATTAACATTTTTTTTAAACGTTGGAACATCTTCCCTCCTATAGGTATTTCAGGGGTTAAGGCGCACGGTGCAAACGGCCTGTTATATTTGGATTGAGCTGATTAATGGTGACCAATAATCATTAGTTTAGTTGTTTTACAGAAATCTCCAGACCTCAATCCAAGCATGATCAGAGTTTGGATTAAACCGCACCAGTTTAAATGAGCCGTATCCAGGTTTTCTTCAATTATTAATCACATAATATCAATATAATAATGCTCTGTTTTGATATACGTAATTACAAATTAGCTATAATAGACAAGTACAAAACCCCATTAAACAGACTCAGTTTAATCAAACTGATCAAAAAAAAATATGATTCACGATATGCAAAAAGAATCGAACTTCCATAAAGCTACCCCCGCCGCAAGAGGATGATCAAGTCAATCAAAATCGACGCGCCAAAGCCCGCAAACGCTCTGATAGGCTGGTGAGGTCGTTTGATTCATCCTGAAACAGAATAGAATTAGCTTTACTTGAAACAACGGATATGAAATATGTGATAACATATATCATATATCCGGGACTGGCAAGAAAAATTTCTCTTTTATAGTCAGTAAAACATCAAAACAGATTAATTACCAATCACATCACTATGATATTCGGCATATCGAAATTTACAAATTCTATTAACTTCTAAAATAGGGGGAGCAGTCACATAATTATTGGCTAGCTTGTATTATTAATATAATTATTTGATATTAAAGCTATTTATTTAATAAATGAATTCCCTGAAATATGTGATAGCAATCGATATATGTTATCACATATCTTAGGTATTAAATTCCATTATATTCCTGTCAGCTCAAAAATTTGAGCCAGATGATATCGTTCAGAAAAAAAGGAGAGTGAATTGGATGCCATTCTAACAATTGATATTGGCACTGCCAGTATTCGTGGGATTCTTTTTGACAGTGCCGGGAAGTTCTTATTCAAACGGCAAATTTCCAACCTACCTCAATTTTTGTCAGCCGGTAGGGTTGAACAATCCGCAAACTCGTGGAAAACAAACCTAAATACCATATTATCAGAGTGCCACCAGTACGCGGAAACGAATTCGATAAAAACTCAGGCGATTGCTTTAACCGCGCAAAGATCTTCGGTTATCCCGCTCGACAAGTTAGGCAAGGGCTTAATGCCGGCGATTATGTGGCAAGATAGTCGAACCGCGGAGCTTTGCCGAAAAATGAGTCAATATAATCCAATTGTTTTCCAAAAATCGGGTTTGAAAATCAGTCCGGTTTTTTCAGCGGTTAAAATGAGATGGATCAAGGAGAATCAACCCGAAATCTACCGGAAGACATACAAGCTTGTGGGGATTCAGGATTTGTTGGTTCATCACTTAACAGGGCAGTTCGTGACCGATCAGTCTTTTGCCAGTCGAACCAATCTTTTTAATCTCCATAAACTGGAGTGGGATGCTGATTTAATTGAGTTATTCGATTTGGACCGAAGAGTTCTGTGCCATACGGTGCCACCCGGTTCAATTTGCGGTACACTAAAGAAAGAACTTTCCGATGTTACGGGATTGTCAAGTGGTTTACCCGTTATATCGGCAGGTGGAGATCAGCAGTGCGCGGCAATCGGAGAGGGTGTTTTAGGAGCCGGTAAACTTGCTGCAATCAGCGGTACCGGCTCCTATTTGATTGGGGTAACAGACCGGCCAGTATTGGACGAAAAAATGCGCGTGAATTGCAATTGTTCCGGTGTCAGTGGCTTTTTTTTTATTGAGGCAGGTATTTTAACCACCGGTAGTATTTACAGATGGTTAAATGAATGTCTGTATCAGGAGCCTAAACCCGAAGACGACCTTTATGAAGCTATAAACAAAGAAGCGGTATTGGCACCGGTGGGTTCAAACGGTGTTATTATGTTGCCTTATTTTAAGGGTAGAGGTACTCCACATTGGAATCCGATTGCCAAAGGGGGATTTTTAAATTTAACCCTGCAAACGCAACGTGCGGATATGGTTCGTGCCACCTTGGAAGGGATCGCTTTAGAAAAAGCCGAAAGCCTGGAATTGATCGAACAGCTAACGCAGAAGGTCGACTATGTAAGTGTTTCCGGGGGATTAACCCGTTTGGATCTATATAAAGAAATCCTGGCCGATGTGTTTCAAAAACGCATCGAATGTTTTGAGGACGGAGAGGCCACCTCGACAGGTGCGTGGGTGTCGGCCGCGAAAACGCTGGGGTATTATGACTCACATGAAAGCGCGTATAATGCGGTGTGCCAGCAAAAGAAACGGAAAAACTATCAACCCCATCCGAAAAACTTTCCTGTATATCAAAAGAAACAGGAGCAAAAAAGACGGTTGTACTCCCTACTTGACCGCACGGATTTCTTAGAGTCTGATTGTACAGTGGAAGGAAAGTCATAACTTTCAAGGTGATAAACTTTTTAATCAACAATTGACATGACTATTAAGAAAATCGTTTTAGGAACGTTGGATCGTGTTTACGCTACCACCATTATGCCCATCCATGATCGGCTACATTTTATCGTTGCCTCAGAAGGACGGGATGGCGCGTGTATCGCCTTTTCGGAAGGAGATTTTAAGCCGACCACCATATGGGAAAAGCCTGGCGGGACGATGGGAATGGTTCCGATTCCCGGATTATCAAATCAGTTTATCGCCTCCCAGCAGTTTTTTCCAACATTTGATTCGAAGGAGTCCCGCATCGTTCATGTGATATCCGACTCACCCGGATATTGGCAAATAACGCCGATCATGCAAATTCCGTATCTTCACAGGTTCGATCTGTTTCGCTATCGTGAGGAAACCTATTTTATCGGAGCTACATTGTGCGAAGACAAAGCATTTAAAGATGATTGGTCAAAACCAGGTAAGGTATTAATCGGAAAAATATCCTCCCCCACCAATGCTCCGGAATTACAACCGGTTTTGGAAGGCATTACCAAAAACCATGGGTTTTGCCGGACATCTTATCAGGGGCGCGATTCCTTTTTCATCTCTGGTGTTGAAGGTGTGTTTATCATTTATCAAGAAAAGGATCCGGAGGGCCGCTGGATTACTGAAAAAATCATGGACCATGAAGTCAGCGATGTGGCTATTTTTGATATTGACGGGGACGGCCAAGAAGAACTGGCAACCATTGAACCATTTCATGGAGAGTACGGCCAAATCTATCGCAAGACTGGTCATTATTGGGCTCCGATTCATCGTCACATATATGAGTTTGGCCATGTGGTATGGGGCGGATTGATCAGGAGCAAACCATCATTCATCATTGGCGGGCGAAAAGGAAACATGGAATTGCTTTGTTTTCAATTCAATTCATCGACCAAGAGTATTGAGTCCTTTTTAATTGACAGCACTGGCGGACCGAGTAATATCGCTGTCTGGAATGCGGATGATAAGGACTATGTTTTAGCCGCTAATCGCCAGATTGCCGAAATCGCGCTTTATGAGATTTACTGATTACAAAGTGTGATAACATTGTCGGTGCGTTTTTCCGGGAAACCAGCCTGGCATGATACTTTTCTGTTGGGCCTGAATTTTCCGGGCTGATCGGCATAGCTGTTTCTTCTTCTTTTCTCATCTTCCCTTTTGAAATAGTCTGATAAGTCAACTGGCCAATAAATGATCAAAAAGACCATTTAAGATAAGCGCTTAATTGACAAATGATCATTATGAGCATAAACTCGGTTTCAAATTTACTCTAAAGTGTTGAGTTGTTCAAATTGTATCGAGAAAGTCGTTTTTTCCGGCTACTCGATCTAATTACAGGAGTCAAACATGAGCAAAGTTGATGAGATTACAAGAGAATCGTGGGTTCTGGCTAATTTTCCCGAATGGGGGACTTGGCTGAACGAGGAGATTGAAAATGAGCAAGTTGACCCGGGAAGCTTTGCCATATGGTGGTTGGGATGTACAGGCATTTGGTTAAAATCAGAGGGAAATGCCAATATTTGCATCGATTTTTGGACTAAAAGCGGTAAACGGACTCAGAAGAATCCTTTGATGAAAAAACAGCATCAACATCAACGAATGATTGGTTGTGTTAAATTACAACCTAATTTGCGAAATGTGCCGTGCGTGTTGGACCCATTTGAGATTCGGCAAGTGGATGCCATCTTATCCACTCATCACCACGGCGATCATATCGATGTCAATGTGGCGGCGGCTGTTTTGCAAAACTGTGGTGAGGAAGTGAGGTTTATCGGTCCGGAGGCTTGTGTAAATCTTTGGACCGGATGGGGAGTCCCCGCGCACCGTTGTCAGATGGTGAAACCTGGAGACACCGTGAAAGTCAAAGATGTTGAAATTGTCGTGTTGGATTCTTTTGATCGTACCGAGTTGGTGACTGCGCCCCCGGGAGTGATTTTAAAGGATAAGATGCCTCAGGATATGGATCGGCTAGCTGTAAACTATCTTTTCAAAACACCCGGAGGAACCCTATATCACAGCGGTGATTCTCATTATTCCAATTACTACGCCAAACATGGCAATGATCATGAAATTGATGTGGCTTTGGGGTCATACGGAGAAAATCCCCGGGGGATGACCGATAAAATGACCTCAAGTGATATTCTGCGCATGGCGGAAAGTTTGAAAACCAAAGTGATTATCCCTTTTCATCATGATATTTGGACCAATTTCCAAGCCGACCCGCAAGAAATCAAAATACTATGGCAAATGAGAAAAGATCGACTGCGCTATCAGTTCAAACCCTTTATCTGGCAAGTTGGGGGGAAGTTTATCTACCCGAGTGATAAAGATCTTATGGAATATCATTACCCGAGGGGATTTGATGACGCATTCGAAATTGAACCCGATCTTCCATTTCGCTCCATGTTGTAGCCAGCAATTCGCTTGCATTTTTTCCATTCCTTATTTATTTTGATCGCAAGATTCTTCAAAACCGATGAGTGAGATAAGAAACCGATGAGTGAGATAAAGTTTTGCATAAAAGGCATCAGCGCATCCTAAGAATTCTTAAAGAGCAAGGTGCTGTCAATGTGAATGCGCTTAGTGAACAGCTTGGTGTTTCCCCTGTTACCGTTCGGCGTGACCTGGATGCACTAGATAAGCGGCATATTATAGAAAGGACTCACGGTGGCGCCATTTTAACTGATTTTGATGGAACTGAGTTCACATTTCATCAAAAAAGTACGATGAACATATTGGAAAAGTCGGCCATTGGAAAAACGGCAGCGGGAATTGCGAAAGACGGAGATGTGTTGTTGCTGAATAGCGGTTCGACAACTCTGGAGATTGTTAAAAATTTAGTGCGAAGAGATGTCCAAATCGTTACAAACAGTGGGGCGACCATTCATTTGATGCAGAATGCAACCGCCCAGCTATTTCTGATCGGCGGAGAATATCGACAAGCCTCAAAATCCTTTATCGGAGAACTGGCCCACCAAGGCCTTAATCAGTTTTATAGCACCTTAACGGTATTGGGTATCAACGGAATCGATGTGGAGCATGGCTTAACGTCCTCAGTTCTTCAGGAAGCCGCTGTTAATAAAATCATGATTGAAAGAACAAGAGGGTCAGTTGTCGTGGTGGCAGATCATACAAAACTGGGAAAAGTCTCCAATTTCATGACAGCACCGATAACCCGGATCAATACATTAATCACCGATGATCAATGTGATCAGCAATTCGTTGAAGCACTCGAACAACTTGGCATTAATGTCATCATAGCAGCAGAAGACGCCATATAGAATTTACTCGCTTTGTCCGTAATAAGCGTTCTTGCCATGTTTTCTCAAGTAGTGCTTATCCAGTAACTCCTGACTAATCGGAACTTGTCCCGGCGATATCATTAACGAATAATAGGCCATAGCAGCCACTTCTTCCAGTACCGTGGCATTGCGGACGGCATCAGCAGGTGATTTTCCCCATGAGAAAGGGCCGTGGCTATGGACAATGATTCCTGGTAGTTGATCCGGG
Source organism: uncultured Pseudomonadota bacterium (assembly GCA_964549175.1). Classification (GTDB taxonomy): domain Bacteria; phylum SAR324; class SAR324; order XYD2-FULL-50-16; family XYD2-FULL-50-16; genus CAZJUM01. Next base: position 10,023 of record CAZJUM010000044.1, read on the forward strand.
TCAATGGTGTCATTGTCAAATGTTTCAACGATTACATGACCGGTTTCCAGCTCATACTCCCCTTCTATTTCGGATTTCGTTAGTTGTCTCGTACATGGGATATTGCCGTAAAAATAGTCGCTGTGGGTTGTTCCTAAAACCGGAATCGGGCGTCCGGCCTGTGCCCAACTGGTTGCCCAGGATGAGTGGGTATGCACGATTCCGCCGATGTTTGGAAATGCTTTATAGAGGGCCAGATGAGTAGCCATGTCGGAAGAAGGCCTATGACTACCGTCCACCCGCTTACCATCCGGATCAACGACAACCATATCATCCGCGGACATATCGTCGTATTCAATACCTGAAGGTTTGATGACAATGCAACGGGACTCCTTATCGATACCACTAACATTTCCCCAGGTAAGGGTAACCAGTTGGTAACGAGGCAGTTCCAGGTTAGCTTTTAGGACCAATTGTTTTAAATCGTCTAACATGCTAAATAACCTCCCTCTTTCATTTTTTGAATGATCCAGTCTTTGGCGTTAATAACCTCCGCAATGGGATATTCTGCTTTTTCGGTCCACATTTCGATCAGAAATGATCCTTGGTAATTGAGTCGTTTAAGATGCTTAAAAAAGCCGACGAAATCGACACAGCCCACCCCGAAAGGAACATCGCGAAACTGACCGGGAAATTTATCGGTAACTGAAAGCGTTTCTTTGAGGTGGAATGCTACAATCCGGTCGATTCCTTTTTCGAGTTCCAAGCCGATGTCATTCCCCCAGGCGGATAGATTTCCGATATCCGGGTATACCATTAACCAAGGCGATCTTATTTTGTCTGCCAGCTCAAGATACCGCGTGATGGAATTCATATACCAATAATCCATGATTTCCATGGCCAGCATGACTTCCGCTTTTGCTGCCATTTCCACGGCGGTGCGCATGCCGTCTATAAAACGCGCTTGAGTTTCTTCGGTACTGGTTTCGTAATACACGTCGTATCCGGCGAGTTGGATAGTTCGGATTCCTAGGTCCACGGCAAGTCGGATGGCTTGTTCCATGATTTCGAATCCCCGATGACGTGTATCTCCATCCATACTGCCCAAAGGAAATCGACGATGACCACTAAGGCATATTGAGGGAATGCGAATCCCGGTATCGTAAACGGCATTGATGATTTGTTTACGCTCATGTTTTGACCAGTTCAGCCGACTCAACCGCTCATCACTCTCATCAATTGACATCTCTATAAAATCATACCCGATATTTTTTGCGATGGTTAATTTTTCCAGCCAATTGGTATGTTTAGGTAATGCTTTTTCATATATTCCGATAACAGGTGTATTATCAATTTTCACTGGCTGACTCTGTATTAAACCGTTTCAAAATAATCAAAACCGGAAAGTAATGAATTATTACAAACAAAATAAATGATTATATTGATCACTTATAGGAAACTTTTTGGAATATGTAAAGGCTTTGATTGCTAAAGGGGGTGTCAAAAATTTATTTGGAATAAGCATGCGAACTTATTAACTAAAATGAAATTCGAGTGGGAAGAAGGTGAAATTGATTTGAACAGAGAATATCGGAAATAGGAGGAAACAGGGGAATATGCAGTTGATACAATTAAAAAGCTATGTGAAAAAATTCCTTGAATAATATCGCCTAGTGCAATTTACCTGGTTCCCTTTGCATTGAAGCTGGGAACGATACGTAAAGCAGCAGAACTTTACCAAAGAGATATAGTCAAATATTGTGTTCAAAAAAGTTAAGCGGCTATATCCCTTTCTGAAATCCCGTCTATAAAACGCACTCCTTCAATTACCTCGGCAAGGCGTTTGTAAGCTCGCGGCTTTCTCCATTTCTTTTCAGCACTTTGGCATAACTTGAAAGCCATATTGATAACAATTTCACTTGAAAAACATCCTCTTACTCTTGCTGTACGGAGCCTTACTGTGGCAAAAGTTGACTTAATCGGATTGGTCTTTCTTATGTGTTGTCAGTGCTCCACGGGAAAATCGTAAAAAGCAAGCATAGAATCTTTGTCTTTTAACAAGCCGTCAGTTGCTTTGGGATACTTGCCTTCATAGGTCTTCAGAAAAAGTTCATAAGCCTTTATCGCATCTTCTTTCGTATCAGCCATGTAGATCATGAATTCGTTTTTGAGCCTGCGCTTGAACACTTTGGGCATTTTATTGAGAATATTTGCTGTTTTATGTACCCGGCAGCGTTACCACTCACTTTCCGGAAATACTTCGGAAAAGGCTTTACAGAATCCCAAAGCGCCATCTCCTATGAAAAGTTCAGGTGAGGCAGCTAGTCCCCGACTATGGAGCTTCAGAAGTAATTCTCTCCGTGATTGTTTGCTTTCACGATAGCCCCCTTCAACCGCAATCAGCTCCTTTTTACCCTCAGGTGTTGCTCCCATCACCACCAGAATACATTGTCTGTCATCCATGCGGACATCGCGATGGGGTGTAGTTGCAATATAATGTAATTTAATCTATTAACATGGTATACCTTTATATATTGTTAAAATAAATCTGACCGCCTAAAGGCGGTGGTTTTAACCTTAATAGGGACTAATAAATCAATAAAATGCGCTTAATAAGGCTGGAGCTGAGCGGGTTTAAATCATTTGGAGACAAGGCAGTCATCAATTTTTTTCAGGATGGGGTGTCGGTTATCGTAGGGCCCAACGGCTGCGGCAAAAGTAACATCGTTGACGCGATTCGCTGGACCTTGGGGGAGCAAAGCGCGAAACACCTGAGAGGTGCCAGCATGGAGGATGTCATCTTCAATGGCAGTGATTCCAGAAAAGCAGTCGGGATGGCTCAAGTAACTTTAGTGTTTTCCAACACCTCACATGATACACTTCTCAAATATGCCGAGTTTTCGGAATTCTCGGTATCAAGGCGCCTCTACCGCAGCGGAGAAAGTCAATATCTAATCAATAAAACTCCATGCCGACTGACCGATATTCGTGAATTATTCATGGATACGGGAATAGGTGGAAAAGCCTATTCCATTATCGAACAAGGAAAAATCGATCAAATTATTACCAGTCGAGCGGAAGACCGTCGCTCAATTATTGATGAAGCGGCTGGAATCGTAAAATTCAAAAGCAGGAAAAAAGAGGCGGAACGCAAATTCGCGTTAACTAAGCAGAACCTGCTGCGTGTTGAGGATATTCTGGCTGAACTGGAAAAACAAGAAGTAAGCTTAAAGGCTCAAGTGGAATTGGCTGAGAAATATCTTCATGCTAAGGGCCGACTCGAACGGCTAAAAAAGTGTTCCGAAGCCGTAACATGGTTTCAGTTAAAAGAGAAAGTCGATGCAATCAGTCAGTCTCGAAGTGCTATTGTTGAACAACAAAAAAGCAAAGAAAACGCGGTTGCTGCTATTGAGAGCAAGGCTTCGTCAACAAAGATTGAAATCGCGTTGCTGGAAAAAAAGCTCGACGATATAAAAACAGAAAATCAAAGAAAAAAAGAAGAAATTATCAATCTGGAAAATCAGATCAAAACGGATCATCTTACCATTGCGAATTTGGAAGAATGGCTGGTTAAAAGCTATGAAGAAATTGACGATTCTTCAAAGCAGTTAAATGTCATTATCAAAAAAATCTCAACCCATGAAAAAGATGAACAAAAATCAAAATCGGAGATAGCTGGCAAAGCGGATCTTTTGGAGAACCTGAAGGAAAAAGAAAAACGGCAAAGCACTCTGCTTTCTGATTTGACCTCCCAAATGGAATCCCTTCAAAAAAAAGAAATTGAACTGATTACCAATATAACAGCCGCGCAAAATCAGGTTACTCAGCTGCAAGAGCGATTGTTTGAAGCACAAGAGCAAAAGGAACGACTCGTGGGGAAACTCAGTCAGATTGAAATGGGTAAGAATCAACTTTCGCGATCCCGCGAACTATTGGATAAAAAACTAACGGAAAAGCTAAATCGGAAACAAGTATGTTTTGAGATTGTTGAGACGAAAAATCAAGAAATCGAGTCCCAAAATAAGCTAATTGTCGCGTTGAATTCCGCCATCGCAAGCAAAACCAATGAATTTCGTCAATCCGAAAGTCGTTTTGAATCATTGCGGGAAATAATTGAAAGTCATGAAGAGTTTAACTCGACAACCAAGGAATTGCTGGATTTCTTCGGTAAGAACCGTGATAAGGCACAATCACTTGGGTTTAAGGGTACTTTGGCGGATTTGTTCGAATCGGGAGAACATGTTTCCAGGCAATCTTCTGTTTTTCTCAATCGATATTTTAATCTGCTGGTTTTTTCGTCTGTGAATGCTCTGGGGAATATCAAACAATTGGTTGAGGAGTTAGAACTGGAGCAAGTACAAATTTGTTTTCTCGATTTTTTAAATCAGGATATTGATCATGTTGGTATTACTTTGGCCGATAAAGTCAGTACCACTAATGAACAATTGGTACAACTTCCCATGGCGAAGTTGTACCAATTGGTTGATCAACCGCTCCATGCCTTAGATATTGATTTTTTGCGTAACGCCAATGGGATCATCGATTCATCGGCGCATTTGATGACAAAAGAACGCGTTTTTATAATCGGAAAACCCGGGGCCAGCAACCCCGTAGAATTTTTTTTAAATCGACGAACGGAGACACAAACCTTGTCTCAAGATATTCTGAAACTCCAAGCCGCACTTGAAAAATTATCAACAAATGAGGAACAAGAACAGAAATTAAGGGATGAGCTTACTCTCATGCTCAAATTAACTCGAAAAGAAATTGTTGATTTGGATTTGGAGATTTTAGGAATAAAAAAAGAGATTGAAATCAAACAAAATGAAATATCCCGATTGGCCAATGAAGAAAACACCTTGAAAACAGATCAAAAACAAACGGGTGAATCCCATGAGGAATTTGATGAAAAACTCTCGATACTTTCAAACTCGATAACCCGCGATCAACAAATACAAGAAGAATTAAAATTCCGAATTCAAGAATTAAAAAATCAAATTGAAAGTGCCAAAGAACAACAAGAAGAAACATCTGAGGCATCCCAACATTCAAGAATCGTGTTGGCCGGTTTGGAAGAAAAGCTGCGAAATTCAACGCGGACACAGAAAAATCTGAGAGAAGATAAAGACCGCTTAACTCGGCAAATCGGAGAAATCAAAGAACGTGCGGAAGAAACGCTAAAAAAAAGAGCCGCTCTGGAATGTTCGCTTCAATCGACCAATGAGATTTTACCCGCGCGGATTGAAAAACTCAGCCGGATTTCGGAAAACTTAATTCAAGCCAACAATGAATTGGAAGAATTAAAAACAGTGCTGCGAAGTCAGCAAACTTCAATTCAAGATCAACAGGGAGAAATTGAAAAACAGAAAGAACAAAACTATAAACTGGAAATAAATTTGGCACAATTAGCACAAGAGGCGATTAACATTGAGACTAACTTGTTTGAGGAATTTCACGTAACGCCGGAGGAAGTGCTAAAGACCTTTGACCTCAAAGATTTTAATCAAGAAGCGGCGAAGAGAAACATCGCATCCTTGCAAAAAAACTTATCAGAAACGGACAATGTGAACCTGGGAGCAAAAAAAGAATACGGTACATTGAGGGAACGTTTGGATTTTTTGCGAACTCAATCCACTGATTTACTGGAAAGTATCGAAGCGTTGGAGAACTCGATTCACAAGATTAATATAGAATCCAGGCGTCGATTTAAAGAAACTTTCAACAAGATCAATAAAAAATTCAGCATCTTGTTTCCGGAATTATTTGGTGGCGGAGAAGCATATTTGAAATTGACCAATGATGACTTACTGGAGTCAGGTATTGAAGTCATTGCTCAACCCCCCGGGAAAAAACTGCAGAATATGACTCTGCTAAGTGGTGGGGAAAAAGCGTTGACAGCAATCGCGTTGATTTTTGCCATATTCCAAATTAAGCCAAGCCCTTTTTGCTTATTGGATGAGGTGGATGCCCCACTTGATGATGCCAATACCGGGCGATTCAATCAGCATGTAGTCTCTATGACTGAAAACTCACAGTTTATAATTATTACGCACAATAAAAAAACGATGGAAATTGGAGATGTGTTGTTTGGGGTGACGATGGAAGAACCGGGTATTTCTAAAATTGTATCGGTTGATTTTAATAAATTTGAAGAGAGTTATTAGTGCCTTATCGTTTATTGTGTAAGTTCGAAAAAGGGGGTAAAAAAAAGGCGCTTTTCCTATATGAGTAGATAATTTAAGAAAAACCACTCAAGGAGAAAGGCCATGAAAATTGAAATCAATGTACCGAATTTAAAAAATTTCATCAAAGACATTCAGAAGAAACGAGAAAGATTTTACTGATTATGTACAATTCGTAGCCCTTTTTCTTTGATCACCCCCTGCCATTCTCACGAAAGTGGGAATCTGACAATAATAGTCTAAGAAACCGAATGGTTTTCCGGATCCCTGCATCCGCGGGGATGAAAGGCATTATTGGCAAATTT
>CAZJUM010000045.1:0-16283 GCA_964549175.1 uncultured Pseudomonadota bacterium
CTTTCACGGGAATGACAGGGGGTGATCAAAGAAATGAGCTTGCGAATTGTACATAATCATATTATTCCAAACGAGCCATTAACATATACAGAAGATAGCGGGAAAACTTTCTATTACCCTATTTGACAAGCGATATGGTATGAGGAGCACTTTGAATCAGCTTGTTCCCCTCTTTTGTTATTGTACACTCGCTCATGAGTTCATTTTCCTCACAGATAATTGGGAGTATAGCTCATTTGAATCCTCTTGCTGTAAACATGTTGAAACAGAAAATGGATTTGATGAGTTTGAGGCGTTTAAAAGCATTCATCATTGCGAAGGGGTTAATCCGGCACTAATATCGGAACCGTGTCAAACTCTATTTTTCGCACCCCTTCAACGCCTTGTAATAATTTGGTAATATCATTCTCCTTTTTTTGATCATTTCCTAGCGCGTCTTTATAGCAAACATGAACCACTCCTTGTTGGCTGCTTGTATCAACAGTCGGATAGCGATCGATTAAAATCGCTTGAACCTTGCCCGCGATATATAAGTCCTCGATATAGGCCTGAGTCTCGGTAGTGCTCCGGAAACAAGGAGACTTTGAGGCGGAACTAATCAAGTCTGCCGCATCATCGACATTGAGTTTATCAATGTGTATAATCAGATCATAGAGAGAGGCGTCCCAAGTATCCACCCCATATAAATACTGACTCCATTTTCGTCTCTCTTGATCGTCTTTGATCAAGATTTTTTTTGCCTCATTTTCTGAAATGCTTTCACGCCTCACTTCTTCTCGAATGCGATCTTCCATATTGGCGATAATTCGCACTTTTAAGACATTGGGAGCGTGCATCAAAAACAGGTGCCCCGCCAATCCGTGGTATACTACATTGTCTTTCTTTACTTGATGAAGGAAAGCATGTCTAATATAAGCCATGTACTTTTCCTTTCCATAGGTGAATCGGTCAAGTATGGAGGGAGAGTCATGAAGTGCTCGTATTAATTTTGTTTCGGTAATATTAAATTCTTTCGCAGCCTCAACGATTACATCCCTTGCTATACATTCGTAGCCTAAATTGCTCGCGAGTTTTTCAGCCACTGCTTTCCCTTTGCTGTATGACCCCCTGGAAATTGTAATTATTGACATGTCGACTCCGGTGATTAGTTGTTATAATTCAGATCAGCTTAAAAATGGCCCAAAATCAAGGATTTAAAAGGCTTAGATTAGCGTTTCATATCGGACTAATTTAGTAACATCGATTAATGACCACCTTTCAAAATACCACTTGCGGCAAGTGCTAAAACGATAACCTCGATGATAGCGATGAAAGCATAAACTCTGTCATTGTTTTTCCAAAGAGTCGGAACAATCACGATGTAACAAATGATCGTAATTAAGGATAAAATAGCGATTCCGATAAAGTTAAGAAAATCACCATAACCTAACAACCCTGTCCAGGTCCAACCGGTCACGGTATGTCCCAAATGCAAGTAATCTGTTTCTATGGCATTCAGATAATCCGTTACATTCATATTCCAGTATTCAGGCAATTTGTCCAATGGGACGGCGGGAGTGATTATGCCGGATACGTATAGGATAAATGTAATAAACATTACTCCCAGCCCCAGTAGCATTCCTTTCTCCAGAACACTCGCGTATAGAGTTTGTTCGGGGGAGGCCTCTTTTGTCACTTGAGTTGACATGTTCTATCTCCTTAAAATAAAGATGCGGTGATTCCCAAGCCTTTATCTAAGGCTTTCAAACCAGCAAGCAACAAGATTACAATTACCATCCAACGAATAAAAGTCGGTTTGGCTATTTTCAAGATTCTGACACCAACAAATGATCCTAACATGATCCCAACCATGGAAGGCACAACCATCATCGCGATAACACAACCTTGATTCAAATATACCCACGCGGCTGATGTATCCGTAATAGACAATAAAAACTTACTGGTCGCCACACTGATTTTTAAAGGAGCTCCCATCATTAAATTTAAAACAGGCACATTCGCCCAGCCAGCGCCCAAGCCGAACATACCGGCCATAAAACCAATCAGGATAAAAGTCACTAAACCGGCAGGGGTTCTGTGTACCTTCCAGTTAACCTCCTCACCGGTACTGGCTTCTATATAGATTCCGGTAATTTTCAAAGCGGAAGACAGATTATCTGCTTTGGGAACATTGGGCAATTCGGATTTTTTAGCCATTAGCATCAATATTACAATACCAACAATTGAAGCACCTAAAAGCGTTTGAACAACATGGGTTGGCAAAGCCAGTCCAACTAAAGCTCCGACGATGGCACAACTTGACGCGATTAAAGCAACGGGAATCGCCAAGCGCAAACTCGCCAGATTCGCTCTCAACAGGCCAGGACCCGCTGCTAAAGCCCCGGACAACGCTACCAAAAGGCCAGAACCACGTACGAAATCCAGATGAAAAGGGAAAAAGCCACTGATGATCGGTACGTAAAGCACACCGCCACCAACCCCACCAAGCACCGCTATGACTCCCATAACAAAGGTAACCACTAATAAGATTAAGGCCCACCCCATGGCAGACGTTCCATCTTCAGTATTTGCTGTTCGCGCCAATGCCAGGGCAGGGCTTAATGCCAAAAAGAACCCCAAAAGGCATAAAGCCTTTCCAAGTGTTCCTGATGATTTTTTCAACATCAAAAGTCCTCCTGATGATTATAACAAAAATTAACTACATTAGTTCTTTAACCCCCCAATACCGAAAAAGGAGGCGGTGAAATTATAGATAGTATTTTATGATTATGTACAATTCGCAAGCTCATTTCTTTGGTCACCCCCTGTCATTCCCGCGAAAGCGGGAATCTAAGCTCCGCTGATGCAATGATTAAGGTTAAGGAAGAGTCATTCCCGCGAAAGTGGGAATCTAACCATAAAAGCCTAAGAAACCAAATGGTTTCCACGGTGGCTCCATAATGGCGTAGCCTTGCGGAGTCTTAATGTAAAATCATACAAACTCCATAGCTCTTCGAGACTATGGAGCCACCAGAGAGAAATTAGCCGAACAGTTACAAATCAAACTGATTTTGAATATTGGATATTGTGATAGCTCTGTCCTGTCATCCCGTGTTACCCACCTATTACCTTGTACTTGATCTTAGCGGATTAATGTAAGCTTGGAAAAGCTGTGTGACTATAAAATAGTTCTTTATGAGTGAATGATATAAAAAGCAATTGCGCAGGTCTTAAAAAAATGAGTGAAAACTGTCAAGAAATTTCCCCGAAACCAGGATACCATTGAGATGGGTTTTGATCTGTTTTTGTTGCGTAATTAAACACAAGCTTAGAACATTGTGTTTACCGGCTACGGCAATTTCCGGGAAACGCTTATATGATCGGAGAATGAATAATAAGACTTGATCGCTTGTAAATCGGCTTCTAGAATGCTACCCAATATATCTTGTTCATTCCAAACCAATCATATTATGCCCGACTTTCGACTCTATACCAGCAATCGGCAGGAAGAACTGATTCATTACCTGGCGGATCATGTCCTGACGGAACCCCTAGAAAACCCATTAACGACTGAACTGATTGTTGTTCAGCATCACGGTATCCAGAGATGGGTATCGCTGGAATTGGCCCGCAAACATGGGATTCTGGCCAACACACGCTTCCTGTTTCCTAACGAGCTCAATCAAATCCTTTTTGAGACCGTTATACCGGAATACAGCGATACCTGGAATCCGGAGCGACTGCATTGGCACTTGTTCGACCAATTGTTGGCATTGCCTGAACATCCGAAATTCAATCTGATCCAACGATTCCAAAGCGGCAATAAGGAATTGAAATCCTTTCAATTGGCGCGACAACTGAGCAATCTCTTTGATCAATACGATATGTTCCGGTCCGAGATGTTGGACCAGTGGGAAAGCGGAAGTGTTCAATCCTGGCAAAGTACATTGTATCGGGCTCTACCGGAAGAGGTTAGAAAATGGCGAAAATCTCGGGTGAAAAACCTGTTTCTGGAGCAATTGAATCGCGGTGAACCATCAACCATTGGCTTTCCCGAACGGATTACTTTTTTCGGCATCTCATACCTTCCTCCTCTTCATCTTGAGATACTCAAGGGATTGAGTCGTTTGACCAATGTTCATTTTTTCTTTCTAAACCCCAGTCCTTATTTTTGGGGGGACTTACTCCCGGAAAAAAGAATTATCAAAGAAACCTTAAAAAAACATCATCGTGTTAAGGATGATTTACATTTCGATGAGGGGAACGCGTTGCTGGCTTCCTGGGGTAAATATGGCCAGGACTTCTTCACATTGCTTTACGATATGGATATCAGTCAGGAAGCGGATATCTTTGTCAGCGGATCTTTATCTGAAGAATCGGGGGACTCAAATACACTACTTGGACGTATTCAGTCCGATATTTTTGAGTTATTGAATCCCGATCGAACAGAAAAGCGGCACCAATTCGACTGGCTCAAGACTGATGATTCTCTGCGCATACACTCCTGCCATTCTTCCATGCGAGAGGTTGAGGTGCTGCGGAATCAATTGCTTATGATTTTTTCCGGAGAGGACATTCAACCGGAAAATGTTCTCGTGATGACACCGGATATTAATCATTACGCGCCATTGATTCAGGCGGTTTTTACCGGAGATCCCAAAGACAAGAATTTTATCCCTTATTCGATCACCGATCGTGTTTTTATCAAAGAAAGTGTCGTGATTCAGTATTTCCTGAAACTTTTCGATATCGCTCAAAGCCGATTCACTCTAAGCGATGGTTTTGCGCTGATGGCTTCTCAGGCGGTCAGAGATAAATTCCAACTTTCCACATCGGATATCGATCAGATTAGGGGCTGGATGGATGCCGTAAACGTGCGCTGGGGAATCAACAGCGGATTTCGGGAGGCACACGGTGTGCCGCCGACTTATGAAAACACCTGGGAATTTGGATTTGATCGTTTGCTGACCGGATTCGCGATTCCCGCACAAGGAAGCGATCTGGTCAGGGAGCAAACCGATAATCATCTAATCCTCCCTTTTGATCATATCGAAGGGAACAACGCGCTGATATTGGGCCGGTTTCTGGATTATTTTAACTTTATGTCAAATCTCTCATTGATCGGTAAACACAGTTTTTCTCAGCAACGGACGATATCGCGGTGGTGCGAGCTATTCGAAACCATTTTGCGGTTTTTGTTTAAGGAACATGTCGATTGGGCCAATGAACTCATCATCATTCGACAGGCTTGTGATGAACTCGTCACCATGGAAAAAGAAACCAGATTCGCTAAACCTATTGGGAGTGATCCGCTGTTGGAATATTTCAAAACAAAATTCAATGGAATTCTGAATGAGCGCGGTTATATGGGACAGGGAGTAACCTTCGCGGCAATGAAACCGATGCGCAGTGTTCCCTTTAAGGTGATCGCTCTGATTGGGATGAACGACAAATCCTTTCCCAGAACGGATCAAGCGCTAAGCTTTGATCTGGTCGACAATTCCATCAAAGGCGATCGATCGGTTAAAGGAGAGGATCAGTACCTATTCCTGGAAACGCTGCTCTGCGCCAGGAAAAAACTGCTTCTCAGTTACATCGGGCAAAGCATTAAGGATAATGCCCCGTTACCGCCTTCCACCTTGATCGCGGAACTGCGGGACTATCTGGAACAGGCTTATCTGACCAAAGATGAAATTCATCGTCATATTATAGTGAATCATCCCTTGCAGGCGTTTAATCCGAAAAATTTTATTCAGGGAAGCGGATTATTCAGTTTTTCCGAACAAAATCTGTTGGCCGCCAAAAGCCTAGTCAGCCCGGTCAAAAAACAACGAACGGACCTGCGGCTGACTCTTCCCGAGCCGGATGACGCGTTTAAAGAAGTCTCTATCGAACAGCTGGCGAATTTCTTTGATAATCCTGCCAAATATCTGCTAAATCGCCGTTTAAATATCTATTTGGAAGATGAAGCGGTAGTACAACCCGATCATGAGTCGTTTACCCCGGACAGCCTTTCCAGGTACTCCGTTGAAGGTAAAATTCTGGAATGCCTGACCCCTTCCAAGTCGAAACAAACGATGTCGAAACAAACGATCGCCCAAATCATCCGCTCTCAAGGTGTGCTTCCCCACGTTCAAGCGGGTAAGCGGTTGTTTGATGAATATTATAGTGATTTACTGCTTTTCAGTAATGAAATCGAACCTTATATCAATCAATCGCTGCTGGAACCGCTACCGTTTGAAATACCCATCGGCCGGTTCATTTTGTCCGGGATCATTCATAATGTCGGAACCAGAAGCTTGTTTCACTACAGACAGGCGCGAGTCAAAGTGAGGGATCGAATGAAAGCCTGGTTGGAACACTTGGTCATCAATCATTTAAATCCGAAGGGGTACCCGTTGGAATCGGTCTTAATTGGTAAAAACAGCAAGGATAACACCATCGAAGGATTTAACATGGAACCGGTCGCGGGTCCGGCAAGTCATCTTAAAAACCTTCTGGACATTTACTACGAGGGGTTATCCCGGGTGCTGGCCTTTTTCCCCCGCACAGCCGCTGAGTATATGTCGGTTTATCAAATTAAAGCCTCGGAAGATGAACCATTAGCTCGATCTGACGCGAGAAGCAAGGCTCAAACCGTTTGGGGCGGTCATACCAATATGAGCGGTGAATCGGAAAACCGCTACTTCCAATTGTGTTTTGGCAATCGTTCGATATTTGATGATAGTGAATTTGAAAGTAATTGCCTGAATATACTTAAACCAATTTATGATCAGCAACTGGGTTGAGAGGAGGAGTAATGACAGCTGAATTCGATCTGATCCGCTCACCCATTTCAGGGAATAACATAATCGAAGCCAGCGCTGGAACCGGTAAAACTTACTCAATAGAGGGCCTCTACGTTCGAGCGTTATTACTCCCCTTCCTGGAGCAGGATTCACGCCGCGAGCAAACGATTTCGGTGGGAAATATTTTAGTTGTCACTTACACAGAAGCGGCCATCGCCGAATTGCGTATCCGAATTTGCGAGAAGTTAAGAAGAACTCTGAACGGATTTAAGACAATCAAAAAACAACAGCTCAAACCGGGGTCGATTGATAAAAAGCAATTATTAAGCGAATTAGAAGCTCCGGACGACCCCTTTATCAATGATCTGGTTCTTTTCGCCATGCCGTTGATAGAAAATAGTAGCGAGTGCACCGATCGAATCATCAATCAACTGAAACTGGCCTTCTTGTCGTTCGATGAAGCGGCGATTTTCACTATCCACGGGTTTTGTAAACGCATGCTATCAGATTATGCTCTTGAAGCACAATCGGGTTTCGATTTCGAGTTTACGACCAACCAAAGCCAAATGATCGAGGAATGTGTCAGCGATTTTTGGCGTAATCAGGTGTATCAAGCCGATTCTCAATATGCCGACTTCTTTTTATCGTTTTTCAAAACGCCATCCGAGATAACCTCCTATTTCACCGCTGTTATTAATAAACCGTATAGCGATTTGCTTCCTGCCGCCGGTCGTCTGGATAAGGACTGGTTTGCGGCATTGATGAAGCAGTATCGGCAGCTCCAAAAAGAATGGGCAAATGATAAGAGTGAAATTCGGGCGCTGATTGATGAAAATGAAGAGGGCATCTACAAGAATTATCGGAAAGATGTAGCCAAACTGTTCAATCATATGGATCAGTTTTTCTCCCAGTCCGTTCCCACAGGACTACCGGCGATTGCTAAAAATTTGACTCCGCTCGTAATCAGGAAAATGACAAAAACACAGTATGAATCGATCACTCATAGTTTCTTCGATACCTTTGAACCGTTTTATCATACCATGGCGCACCTGAAGGAGCATTTGGTCGCGGACTGCATTCCTATTTTAACGGACGATTTTCGCCGAAGGAAAGAGCGGATCAATTTGCTAAGTTTTGACGACCTGCTGATTAATCTGAACGAAGCGCTAAACCAGCAGAGTGGTAATGAACTCACAGATAAAATCAGAAAACGCTTTCAACTGGCGTTGATCGATGAGTTCCAGGATACCGATCCGATTCAATACGAAATATTTCATCACCTGTTTTACAATCACATTCCTCTTTTTCTAATCGGAGATCCCAAACAATCGATTTATAACTTCAGAGGTGCCGATATCTTTGCCTATTTCAAGGCCGTCCGCGATGGCGGAACAAAAACCCATCTCACAACCAACTGGCGTTCCTGCCAGGATCTGGTGAAAGCCTTTAACGCGATATTCTCCGAGGTTGGCGCTCACGATCAATTTGTTTTTAAAGACAAAATTCAATACACCGATTCCGCAGGGACTCCTTCCAAACCGGATCGCTCCTTGATTGTGGAAGGCCGGAAACCGGCTCCTTTTCAATTTTGGTTTCATAAAGCCGATGATCCCATTGCCTCGGCGGATATCCGAACACAGATTCTGCAAGCGACCGTAGCGGAAATTGTCAGGCTGCTGAATTTAGGTGTTGAAGGTCACGCCGGGTTTGAAACCGGAGACCCGCTCACCCCCTTTCAACCGGTTGAACCCAAAGATATTGCTATCCTGGTGTCTTCCCACAGACAAGCCACCATGTTTCAAAATGCCTTGCGCGCGAAAAATGTCCCCAGTGTACAAAAAGGCACAGGGAACATTTTCGAAACAAAAGAGTTTTACGAAATCAAGTGTTTACTGAAAGCCGTGGCGGAGTATCACCATGAAGCGTCGTTAAAGCCCGTTTTTGTTACCGACCTCTATGATTATCAAGGTGATGAATTGCTGGCTCTTTTTGAAAACGAAGAGCAATGGGAAAGGGTTGTGGATGAGTTTCAACGATTGAACAAAACCTGGCACAAAAAGGGTTTGTTCGCTATGTTCCGGCAGTTTATGACGCGGCAGACGATTCGGGAGAGATTGCTGAGCTTTGAGGGGGGTGAGCGAAAATTGAGCAATTTCATTCAGATTTGTGAGATTTTGCATCGTGTGCAGGTGGAAGATCAACTGGACAACCCCGGATTGATTCAGTGGATGGAAATGATCGTACATTCACCCCAAGATTACGAGGATAATGAGATTCGGCTGGAAACCGATGATGACGCGCTTTCCATATTGACCATTCACTCCAGCAAAGGATTACAGTTTCCTATCGTGTTTTGCCCCTATGCCTGGAGTACCGGAAAACGAACGAGCGAGGTGATGTTCCACGATCCTGAGCATTCTGATCGGCTGACCTGGGATCTGACCGGGCAAGACCAAAATAAAAAAAAAGCCAAACTGGAACGCCTGGCCGAACAGATACGTTTGACATATGTGGCGTTTACCCGTGCTGAATATTGTTGCTACACGGCCTGGGGCAAAATTAATCGCTATGGGGATTCTTGTTACAATCACTTGTTTCACAAAGGGTTTAAAGGTCAAAAAGGCGGATATGACAAAATTCCCATTGATGTTTTTCGTCAGGATCTGCTCGATTTGCAAAAGCGTTCGGACCATACAATTGCTGTGACGGAACTTCCCGCTGGATCATCGAAACCATTTCGCCCGAATCCGATTCAAGATCCGGATTTGGTGGTGCGAGTGATTGATAAATCTCCGCAACCGGCTTCAGGTATCTTCAGCTTCACCAGTTTAACCCAAAAAGAAGGGGATCACCCGGTCGAAGCGGACGATCATGATATTGGTGAGGAGGATCAAACGGAACCAACGGATTTAGAAAAATCTCCATTAAGTTTATTGAGTTTTCCCGGAGGAATCACCACCGGTAACTTATTTCATGATATACTGGAACATGTCGATTTCCAAAGTGCCGACTTACCAAGTGAAATGGTAATAACAAAATTAAAAAACTATGGATTTGCCGAGGAACGTGGTCCTTTGATTTTGGATTTGATTGGCTATTTGAGAACTTTGCTGATCACTTCCGATTATACGGGAGAGGAGCCCTTTTCCTTTTCCATGATTACCCCGGATCAGATGGTAAGGGAAATGCCTTTTTACTTCGTTTTAAACCAAGTAGCACTTGCAAAAACAATAGAAATTACACAGTCGAGCGGATCGACACCCCTGCATACCGCTTTACTTGACAACCTGAAATTCATTCCACATGACAGCATCAATGGATTTATGAAAGGGTTTATGGATATGGTGTTTTGTTATCAGGGACGCTATTACATTCTGGACTGGAAAACCAATATTCTGGGAACTCAATTGGAAGATTATTCCGCGGACCGTATACGAAACAAGATCAATGAATACCATTACAATCTTCAATATCTCATCTATTCTGTCGCGCTACATCAATATCTCAAGCAACGAATCCCGGATTATGACTACGGCCGGCATTTCGGAGGTGTGTTCTACGTTTTTATCAGAGGAATACAGGATGATACGGGGCAATATGGAATCTATTACGAATCTCTGGCCCCATTCAGGGAGTTGATCGAATCGCTCGAATCGTTATTCCGGGGAGCTCCCCATGTTTGAATCAGCCGATAAATTCCTTCAGGATAAAGCCTTCCCCTCATTTGCTCATCATTTCGCCAAGCAGATGATTCGCTTGGAGGGCAGGAATTCTACGGAACTGCTGTTGGCGGCGGGTCTTTTGTGTTATGAGATGTTCAAGGGCAATGTAGCGGTCAGTCTGAAAAAGTACGCCGGGAAGAAATCGGAGTTATTTTTTGAACCTCATGATAAACCGATTAGCTTTCCGGATCTGCGAACTTGGCAGGAGCAGATCAATTCATGTCGCTGTGTGGGTCTGGCGGATGAGAAAACCCCGTTGATACGGGAAGATCAGGATGGCGACTTGATGCTTTACCTCAATCGCTATTGGCGCTATGAGCGAGTATTGGCTCAGGTGTTGAAAGAGAAGATTGAGCGAGGCCAACATCTTGAAGTCACACCTGAAAACAATCAGTTGATCGAACGATTATTCCCCAAGGGAGAGGCGGAATCAGCGGAAGATTTCCAAAGGACAGCAGCATTGACCGCGCTGAAAAATCCTTTGACGGTTATTACGGGCGGCCCGGGAACCGGTAAAACAACGATTGTGGTTAAAATTCTAGCCATGCTTCTGCACCATCATCAACGGAAACATCCGGAAATCAACTACCGTTTTCGACTGGTGGCACCCACCGGAAAAGCGGCATCCCGACTTAAGGAGTCCATTATCGACCGCAAAAAGGAATTATTGGCGCGGGGCCTTATTTCCCATGAACTATTTGCCGCCATCGCAGAGGAAGCCTCTACCATTCACCGATTGTTGGGCCATAAATCGGAGTCGGTTTATTTTAAGCATCACAGAGACCGCAAGCTGCTGTTGGACTGTTTGATAGTGGATGAGGCGTCCATGGTTGATTTGGCCTTGATGTCCAAACTCATGGAAGCGGTTCCTTCCAACGCCAAGGTCATCTTGCTGGGAGATGAGAATCAGTTGGCTTCGGTGGAAGCGGGATCGGTGCTGCGGGATATCTGCCTGGGTTTGAGAGAGCATCCGGTTCATCGCCGGTGCGTAGTGAAATTGACTAAGAGTTATCGTTTTTCCGCGGAGCAAGGGATTGGCCAGCTCAGTGATTTGGTGAACGCCGGTATGGGGAGCGAAGCCCGAAAATTACTAAACGATCATAAAGACGATGTGATCGCGTGGGAGACGGTCTCGAAACCGTTTAAGCTCGCCTCAAAGTTTCGAACCCAATACATTGCCCATTACGCTCGCTTGTTGCGGGTCGAAACAATAGAGAAAGCCTTTGAACTCTTCGAGCGATTTATCATTTTATGCGCATTGCGGCAGGGACCATACGGTATCGAATCAATAAACCGCTTGATAGAAACCCTGCTGATCGAGCGAAAGCTTTTGATCAAAAGAAGCGAATGGTACGCCGGCAAACCGATCTTAATCACCAGTAATGATTATCAATTAAATCTGTTTAATGGCGATATCGGCATTACCTTTTTTAATCCGGAGAGTAACGACTTGCGCATTTATTTTAAAACGGAAGAGGGATTCAGGAAAATTTCCCCCCATCGCTTGTCGCATTATGAAACCGCCTATGCCTTGACCGTCCATAAGAGTCAGGGATCGGAATTTGATCAGGTTTTTTTGTTGCTTCCGCCGGATCACAGCGTGATACTTACCAAAGAGCTGATCTATACCGGCATCACCCGCGCGAAACGCAAAGTGATCATTATGGGAAAGCAGGAGGTATTCATCAAGGCCGTCGATCAGTCCATCGAGCGTTTTTCGGGATTAAGACATAAACTGGCGCGTATCGCGAAGGAAGAGGAAACTTAACCAATATCAGCCGCGCTGAAAAACCCGATCTCAAACATACTCTGATCACGGCGAGAGGAATCATTGACACTGATGCCTCCGGGGAAGATGCTTTAGCCATTTTAATTCAAACGGTACCTGGTAGCAGGCGTCTCAAAATAATTGTCACAATTTTAACATATTACCGAGAAAACTGACATGTCGATCATTACTATTTCCAGGGGGAGTTACAGCAGGGGAAAAGAAGTCGCGGAAAAAGTAGCGGCAAAATTAGGATATGACTGTATCTCCCGTGATGTTGTCTTGGAGGCCGCTCAGCGCCTGCATGTTCCTGAGGTTAAACTGATTCGCGCGCTGCACGATGCCCCTTCTATTTTAGACCGCTTAATCGGAGGAAAAGAAAAATATATTGCCGAATTTCGAAATGTATTGTTGAATTTTTTAAAAAAGGACAACGTCATTTATCACGGACTCGCCGGACAGTTCTTTCTAAAAGGAATTCCTCATGTGTTGAAAGTGAGAATTCTCGCCGATATGGAACACCGTGTGATCGAAGAAATGAAGCGTGAGAATATATCTGAGGAGGAAGCGCGCCGAATTATCGTGTCAGATGATGAGGAACGTCGTAGATGGAGCTTGTATCTCTATGGCATTGATACCTGGGACCCGAATTTATATAACATAGTTGTGAAAATAGGTAAACTGACCGTTGATTGCGCTGTTGACATTATCTCCAACGCGGTTATTCAACCCTGTTTCCAAACAACACCCGAATCGCGGCAAAAACTGAATGATCTGGTTTTAATCGCCGAAACGCAAATGCGGATCGACAAAGCCCTAATCCATAGCGTAACGGCTTCGGATGGTAATCTTACAATAGAACTGAAAGCGGCTAAAAAGAAACAAAAAGAATTAACCTCAATGGTTAGAAATATCGCGGATAGTATTCCCGGCATTAAAAATGTCCGCGTGATATTAAAACCATGAATTTCTTCTTCAAAGTCCCCAACATATGAATATAATATGAATAAGTTTGAATGGATGATTCGCCTGTTCCCATTTCTTTCATGGAAGCCTTTAATCAATGCCCGAAATCTCAAATCCGATATTATCGCGGGACTCACCGGAGCTGTGATTGTTCTCCCCCAGGGGGTGGCCTTCGCAATGATCGCCGGTTTGCCGCCGCGGTACGGTATGTACACGGCAATGGTCACACCGGTCATTGCCGCTTTGTTTGGATCCTCCAGACATTTGATCTCCGGCCCGACCACCGCGATTTCCATTGTGGTTTTTTCTGCTGTTAGTCAACTCGCGGAGCCAGGTTCTACAGAATTTATCAGACTAACCCTGACATTGACTTTCCTTGCCGGTATGTATCAATTCGGATTTGGATTGGCGCGTTTGGGGGCTTTGGTCAATTTTGTCTCACCCAATGTCATTACAGGTTTCACCGCGGGCGCGGCATTACTGATTGCCTCTGGTCAAATCAAACACGTTTTAGGGATTGTCGTGCCTAGAGGAGAATCATTCATTGATACCTGGTTAACTGTTTTTCAAAAGGCGGGAACCATCAACTTCTATATATTGATTGTTGCCGTCGCGACCCTGGTATCAGCGATTATTATCAAACGGATCATCCCCAAAGGGCCTGTATTACTGCTTTCCATGTTAATCGCGGGCCTGCTGAGTTTTTTGATTGACGGGGAATCTCATGGCGTTCGGATGGTGGGCGAGATTACGGCCTGTTTACCACAATTAAGCGCACCTGCTTTATCAGTGGTCTCAATACGTTTAATCGCGCCAAAGGCCTTCGCTGTTGCCTTGTTGGGATTGATCGAGGCGGTTTCAATATCCAGGTCAGTCGCGGCTCTTTCACGACAAACAGTTGACGGCAACCAGGAATTTATCGGGCAGGGATTATCCAATATCGTGGGGAGTTTTTTTTCCAGTTATGCTGGCTCCGGGTCCTTCACAAGAACCGGGATTAATTATGAGGCAGGCGCTAAAACACCTTTTTCGGCTATTTTTTCCGCCTGTTTTCTTTTGCTTATTCTATATTTTTTAGCACCGTTGATGGCTTATTTACCCATTGCTTCCATGGGGAGCATTATTTTGCTGGTGGCTTATAATTTGATTGAGTTTAAGCGTATTAAACGTGTTATAAAAACAAGTACGTCGGAAGCAATTGTTCTGCTTATTACATTTTTTTCGACCTTATTCCTAGATTTAGAATTCGCTATTTACAGCGGTGTATTGTTTTCACTGTTTTTTTATCTCAATCGAACAGCCAGACCCAATATAATTAGCATGGCTCCCGATTCCGAAGAACCCCCGCGACACCTTATAAATCTTGAGAGAAAACCGTTGGCGGAATGTCCCCAGCTAAAAATAATCCGCATTGACGGTTCTTTGTTTTTTGGCGCGATTCATCACGTGGAAGAAGGCCTTGAGGTGTTAAAAGAACAAGGTTTGCGCTATCAACATATTCTTATTTCGGGCGACGGCATCAACTTCATTGACATGGCGGGAGCTGATATGCTTGCTGAGCAAGCAAAACAACTGCGGGAAAAAAGAGGCGGTTTGTATCTCGTTGGGATTAAAAATGGGGCATTGAAAACACTATATCAAAGTAAAACCATCAATATAATCGGAAAACACAACATTTTCACCTCACCCGCGGAAGCCATCTCAGCGATCGATAAAAAACTGGATCCGGAAAAATGCTATTTGTGTCATCGAAACATCTTTAAGGAGTGCATACAAAAGAAATTGTAACTGAAGAGAAAAGGGAGTCGCGGTATTTTCTCTCGGATATCATAGAAACTTGATAAAGAGAATAGTCAAAACCTGATGGGAAGGATGGAAACCTTGCCCGCTTTTGACCGGCAATCGGTCGCTTGCCATTCGATTCCTTTGAGAAACTCTCAAAATACGGATCCCCACCGAAAGAGCTTAAAAGGCTTTCTTTTGTCTCTTTTTCGTACTTGACAGGCAAAACTGAATTCTTTCTCATAGAGCTGCTCCGTTGGTGAACGGTCAACGGGCAGGTCTAAACCGGAATACCATGAAGATACAGATACGACTAACTTACTGAAACATAAAACTATCAATGAAAAATATATTTGATTTCCTGCTGAGCGATCAAAATGTCTTAAATGAAAAACTCTTTGATTCCTTTTCCGATTGGATGTTTCCCGGGAACAATTTAAATGATCACTTGTCCCGAAGTTTTCTGCGTTGGTCTGTATTATATATCACTCAGAATTCTCCAGATAAAAAACCGGAAAATATTGATTTCTATGCTTTCTTTTCCGGGTTAGACCAAAACATTCCCGAGACATTCATTTCCTGTGTTTCGGAATTTGAGAACATTAAAGAGGAAGTCACTCAGGTTCTTGGGAATGATCCGGCCGATCGAGATTGGGAAGCCATTTCGGAGGCTTTTATTCATTTCCTCGGAGTGGTGATGGAACATGTCGCTAATGAATCGCTGTTTCCGGAAGACAAGCCAGTGAAAAAGCGGACTCCCCGTAATCCGCTCAACGCGTCGGCGGCACCCCCACTCGACAAAAATGAAAGCGCTGAGTTTAAACGGTTTTCAAATGTCATTTATTTGCTTTTTGTGCTTTTCATCACCGTATTTGTGTTGTTTAACTTTTTTATGACACGCTGATTAATAAAACCTGTTGAAAGAAACACCGCTTCTCAATGCGTTTTTTTAGACGCCGAATCGCTAACGCAACCCCCTGAATTTGTTTTTAACCACTCTTTATTGTATGTTCTTTCAGTTTTAGCATTGGCGTATTAGTCGTTTAATCTTTAAAAAACAGCGGAACCGATCGCTTCTCATCCAGTATCTATTCAGAACTTATTAAAAAAGCGCCAAAAAGTTCATTTTTTACTTGACAAGGTTTTTGACGGATTTTTGTTAATCCGCCTACATTGGACAGTTTACCGAGATTTGGTACTGTAACGGACGATAAAAAGCCTTCATAGGGATTTTTGTTTTTCGCGAACCCCTGACCGCCGCTGAAAAATAAAAATAGA
>CAZJUM010000046.1:0-16059 GCA_964549175.1 uncultured Pseudomonadota bacterium
AAACAAAGGGGTACGCCACTTCACTCTCAAACACAAGAATCAACTATAACTCTGCGAATTATACATAATCATATAAACTAATTTTACTCTTTCCAAATACAACACCGCTACTTAGACTAAGAGCATAAGTCGTTTTAATTCCAAGTCGAACAGAGACGCGGCTTTTTTGGATATGGGTTATTTGGCGCGGATATCAAACAACTTATTGACTGAATATATTTCCTCAACAAGACCATGGCGAAAAAGACCTTTGCGATGAAGGGGCGGCCCCATAGTAGAATTCCCACCGGTATTGATTTTCAAGCTGAACTCAACCCTTCTCAACTTGAAGCCGTCACATCCCTCAAAGGACCGCATCTGGTAATCGCGGGTGCGGGAAGTGGAAAAACCCGAGTACTTATTCATCGGGTCGCGTATCTGATCGAACAGAGCATCGACCCCGAATCCATCTTGCTGCTCACTTTTACTCGCAAGGCATCCATAGAAATGACCTCGCGGGCCACCGCCTTGTTAGATCATCGATGTCAAAAAATCGCGGGAGGGACATTCCATTCATTTTGCAATTTCTTATTAAGACGTTACGCAAAATTTATTGGATATCCGAGTCATTTTACCATTGCTGACCAGTCCGACTCAGAAGACATTATAGCCATTTATCGTGAAAAAATCGAAAAAGACCAGCGGAAATATTTGCCCAAAAAACGTACTTTGATGAAACTCTGCTCCTTATCGCGTAACACCGGCAGAGAAATCGATGAAATTATCGACACCGAGTACCCGCAATATTATGATGTCATTGAAGACGTTAATCGGATCATCGCTTTGTATCAAGTTTACAAAAAAGAACACTTTGTTATGGATTACGATGATTTACTGATACAGACCGTGAATTTGCTCAAGGAGCACGATAAAATTCGTAAAAAGCTATCGATGGCCTATCGTTATATTATGGTGGACGAGTATCAAGACACCAACCGTATCCAAGCCCATATCGCGTGCCTACTGGCATCGGAGCATCAAAACATTATGGTGGTCGGTGATGATGCACAGAGCATCTATTCATTTCGAGGGGCGGATTACAAAAATATTATGGATTTTCCCAAAATATTCAATGACTGCCATATCACCCGACTCGAACAGAATTATCGCAGCACACAACCAATATTAGATTTCACCAACGCCATCATCTCAAATGCCAAGGAAAAATTCACCAAACAACTTTTTTCTGAAACACTAAGCGACGCACTCCCCCAATACCTTAAGGTAGAAAGCAAAGAGGAGGAAGCCAATTTTATTTGTCAGAAAATTTTAGATCTCCAAAATGATGGTGTTGATCTCCGCCGTATCGCCGTTCTTTTTCGAAGTAGCTTCCATTCCAATAGTCTGGAAGTCGCACTGAATGGTCATAATATCCCCTATGAGAAATTTGGCGGAATTAAGTTCATGGAAGCCGCACATATTAAAGATGTTATGGCTTATATCCGTATCGCTGTAAATCCCGCGGATTTTATAAGCTGGAAGCGGATATTGACGCTTATTCCGGGCATTGGAAAAGTGACCGCGGGTAAAATGATAGATCGCTTATTCGAGACCAACATCGATATATTAGTTAGTCAGGTTTACCAAAAACGAAAATACACCGACCATCTGCAACATCTTCATCAACTTCTCTCACAACTTATTTTACCCTCAAGCGATCCGTTGGCGCATCTTCCGGCCATTATCAAATACTACGAATCGATACTGAAAGAAACATACGATGACTTCCAAAACCGAAAACTTGATATGGAGTCACTCATTCAAATATCGGAACGTTATCAAAACGCCGATGATTTCTTAGCCGATCTAACACTGGATCCGCCTGTCTCGCAATCCGATATCGACAGCTCAAGCATCGATGACAAACTAACTCTTTCTACCATTCATTCAGCTAAAGGCCTGGAATGGCATAGTGTTTTCATTATCCACTTAATTCAGGGGTTTTTACCCTCCCGTCAGTCTTTAGATGATCCCAGATTGATCGAAGAAGAGCGGCGTCTATTTTATGTCGCGGCAACTCGGGCGGAAAAGAATCTTTGGTTGCTATCGCCATATTTTTATGCGGGGAACTATTTGGGATTTACGCAAACATCAATGTTTTTAGAAGAAATCAATGACTTTGATGATATTATAGAAACGGTGCAGCTAAGCTATCAGGAAGAAGACCGCTCTGATTCCAATTTCCTTTCACAAGTTAACGATTTCTTTTCGTAATTCCTTATATTGGCGAACTTCGACTTAGCAACTCAAACTTATGCGAAAGTTCTCGACAAACTATGTCTTTAATCTGATCACCGGGACGTTGCCAATTCCAAAGTTCGTATAGTTCCCGAGATAAGCGCGTGCGCTACCATAGCGGATTATCACGAGGAAGCATTCGAACCCAACCTACCTCAGCCTTTGTCAGAAACCGTCCCTGTAGTTTTACGGCCAGTCCGTGGCTTTGGATATCGCGCATGTATAGCCAATGAGTCCGGTTTTCCTTTAAACTCTTGGCTACTTCTTGTGTTGCCCACATTCAGTCGTTCTTTTTTTGAGTATGAATTAGCGGATTGGCGGGGCAATTATTAATTTGATTTTTTTCAAGTGATCGATCGGATAATTTCACCAATCAACCGGACTCCGGTTTCTATCCGGTGGGTAGGAATTGAGGAAAAACCAAGGCGAAAGCAGTTTTTAGGAGGACTTTCCGACAGAAAAAACCAATTACCGGTTTCAAGAACAATTGATTGCTTGGCCGCCTCAACTTCTAGTTCCTTACAGTTTAAATTACTGGGTCCGGAAATCCAAAAAGAAGAACCACCGGCTGTGGGAGTGAAGGAACAAATCCGCAAGTGTTTGGCGATGGCGTGGTTCATTACTTCCCAGCGTTCCTTATAAATTTTTCGCATTCTGACCATGTAGGCATGATAGTTCCCGCGAGACATAAATAACGCCACTGTCCTTTGTATATTGGTAGGAGGATGACGGAGCATCAGGTTTCTGAGGGCACGGGCTTCACGAATAAGCTCCTTTGGGCCGACCAGATAACCAATTCGCAATCCTGGTGCCAACGATTTCGACAAACTGGATACATATATGACGCGATCCGATTTATCCAAAGATTTTATGGCGGGCGTCACTTTACCGAGGTGATTGACTTCACTTTCGTAATCATCCTCAATCAAAACAATATCAGACTCTGACGCTTTTTTCAGCAGGCCCAGTCGACGATCCAAGGACATAGTCACCGTCGTAGGATAATGATGACTTGGGGTAATGTAAATAAACTCGCAGTCATCGAGTCGCTCACTAATCACCAAACCCGATTCATCAACCGGAAGCCCAACCAGTTCAGGGCCATGAATTTGAAAAATATTACGAGCATCGACATAACCGGGATCTTCGACACCCACTCGAGAAGAATGGTCAATAAAAAGACTCGCGATCAAATAAAGAGCATATTGCACGCCTAAAGTCAGTAATATCTCCTCATTGGATACACTAATTCCGCGACGCGGCAACAATCCTGTGCGGATTTCCTCAATCAGCAGGGCATCGTCTCGCATATAACTATCGCCTGACCATTCTTTGACCGATCGAAATTCCTGAGCCTGTTTGGAGCATTTTCGCCACTCATTAATCGGAAACAAGGAGGAGTCAACCTGTCCATAAATAAACGGGAATTGATAATTTTGCCAGTCTCTCGGACGAATCACATTTTTTTGCGCACTGGGGAACTTCTTGTACCGCAAGCGCCAATTTGGGGTTTCTCCCGACTCAAAAGGAAGCATTTTTTTGGTTTGAATACGATCTTCCAAAACGCCTTTATTGACAAAATGCCCGACCCGTTCTTTTGATATCAAATATCCTTCGCTGGCCAGGTGCTCATATACCAATGTTACGGTATTTTTCGAAATACCTAAGTTTTTGGACAGATTTCGACAGGAGGGAAGTGGTTTATCCGGCTTGAAATGCCTATTCAATATGGCATCAATAAGCAATCGCCGTAATTGTTCCTGAAGCGTCAGTCTGGATTCAGGATTGATAAAAAAAAGTTGGTCTTTTGTCATCTGTCCCCATTATTTTTCAAAACCTGTCACCATTAAATTTTTTATTTAAAGCCAGTCAATTTAAAAAGTTTTACCTGATTATCTACTATTAACATCCTAAATTTGCCAATAATGCCTTTCATTTCCGCGAATGCGGGGATCTGGTTGGTTTTGTCCACTTTTCAGCCATTTTGTTTCTGTCATCCCCGCGAATGCGGGGATCCGGGAAATCATTTGGTTTCTTAGGCTTTTATTGTTAGATTCCCACTTTCGTGGGAACGACTCTTCCTCAACCTTAACCGTTGCATCAACGGACGTTAGATTCCCACTTTCGCGGGAATGACAGGGGTGATCAAAGAAAAAGGGCTACGAGTTGTACATAATCAGTAAGTTCTATATTTGGGCCCACCAAAGCGGACACAAACTGATTGTATTTTAAAGCATTCACGAATCTGAAAAACACCTCAAACACATCATTGAGCGACAATCAGCCAAGAACCCGCCTTTCAAAACCCCTCCGAATAACACTTGGCTTTGTATTTTCGCGTAATTATTGTCCGAGCTTTATTATTATGCTTCAGGCGGAAAAGAGTGTACTTTTGATTGAAAAATGCGAATCCGAAGTCGCTTAAATTAATTATAATTGTCCCTTTTTTTACTAAAATCCCAGCCAACTGTCACCATAACTTTTTATAAATTGTCTCTATTCCCTTCGCGTTTTTTTGTTATCTTAAAATTACGAATCGATCGAAGGGGATTCAATGGTATTGAAACCTTGTGCCCAGGTAGTGTCGAACCTTTGCGGGATGCACAGTGAGATCCTTTAAAAACTACCAGCTTAACATTAACCCAACTGCTTAGAGGTTAAAATGTCAGATCAACCCAAAAGACTACAGTATTGTGTGAACGGTGAATGGACCATTTCCAAAACTGAAAAATATATGAATTGCTACAATCCCTCAACAGGTGAGGTGATTGCCCAGGCTCCGCAATGTACGGCGGAGGAAGTGGAAGCGGCCATCGCGGCGGCAAAAATGGCCTATCCGGCTTGGTCAGATACTCCTGTGGTAAAGCGTGTACAGGTATTGTATCAAATGAAAGCGTTGCTGGAAAAACACTTGGATGAATTGACAGAGATTCTAGCGACGGAAATGGGAAAGGCATGGGAAGAAGCAAAAGGTGACGTGCTAAGAGTTATTGAAGTCGTTGAGTTCGCATGCGGTATGCCCCACCTGATGAAGGGAGAAGCTCTGATGAATTGCAGCGTGGGTTACGACACCACGATGTATCATCACCCCATCGGTGTTTTTGCCGGTATCGCCCCTTGGAATTTTCCCGCGATGATCCCCCAGGGTTGGATGGCACCGATTTGTATTGCCGCGGGCAACTGCTTTGTACTGAAAGCGGCCAGTTTTGTCCCCCAAACATCCATTCGAATTATTGAACTTTGGTATGAAGCGGGATTACCTAAGGGTGTAATAAACGTGGTGACCACCAGTCGAAATGAGGCGGAAATTTTACTTGAGCATCCGGATATTGCCGGGGTTTCTTTTGTCGGTTCAACCAAAGTAGGTCAGCATATTTATTCAACCGCGGCCGCTAATGGAAAAAGAGTACAGGCATTAACCGAGGCTAAAAACCATGCGCTCGTATTAAAGGATTGCGTACTGGAAAGAACTGTCAGGGGAATCGTCAACGCGTTTTGCGGTTGTGCCGGCCAACGATGTATGGCCCTTCCCACCATTTGTGTGGAAGATAGTATTGCTGATGAATTGGTCAAGTACTTGGTAGAATTTTCCAAGGCATTAAAATTGGGACCAGCCTATGACAAAACAACAGATATGGGACCTGTCATCAACGCCGGTCATTTGAAATACGTCACCGACTGGATTCAAAAAGGTGTCGATGAAGGCGCAAAGCTGGTTTTTGACGGTCGAAACCCGGAAGTATCCGGATATGAAAACGGATTTTATGTAGGTCCCACCATTTTCGATTATGTTACAGAAAAAATGACCGTCGGACGAGATGAGATTTTTGGACCAGTCATCTGCGTCAAACGTGTTCAGAGCTTTGAAGAAGGCTTACAAATCATGAACAATAGTGAATTTGCCAATGGTTCGGTAATTTTTACTCAAAGCGGTTATTACGCGCGTGAATTTGCCAAGCGAACCCACGGTGGAATGGTCGGAGTCAATGTTGGTATTCCGGTGCCTCTGGGAATCTTCGGCTTTACCGGACAAAAGAAATCTTTCTTTGGTGACTTACACACTATGGGGAAAGACGGTGTCAGATTTTTTACCGAATTGAAATGCGTTACCTCCACTTGGTTTACGGAAGAGATGGCTTCAGACAAGGTTACTACTTGGGATGGAATCATTTGATTGGGTATCCGTTGAGTAAGATATTATTCGAATAGCATCCTTCTCTTTCGATTGCTTTTGAAAATACCGCATTATCGAAAATAGCTTAATGGCAGAGAAGGATACCTGAATACTGAATGACTTGTATCTATTCAGAACTTATTAAAAAAGTGCAAAAAAGTTCATTTTTTACTTGACAAGGTTTTTGACGGATTTTTGTTAATTCGCCTACATTAGACAGTCTACAGAGATTTGGTATCATAACGGACGATAAAAAGCTCTTATAGGGATTTTTGTTTTTCGCGAACCCCTCAGCTGAAAAACAAAAATAGATTCTAAGCACATACAGAACAAAAAAAACCGCTTTTAAAGCCCAAGGTGGCTCCATAATGGCGTAGCCTTGCGGAGTTTTAATGTAAAATCATACAGACTCCATAGCTCTTCGAGACTATAGAGCCAGCAGAGAGAAATTAGCTGAACAGTTACAATGACTTAAACAAGGAGAAATATCATGATCAGTCGCTTAAATGTTCCGGAACTGCCCCCATTCGATCATGAACCAAAGCCATATGCGGGACCGTCTTATGATGAAGTCAAGCGAATGCGTGAAACTTATTTAACACCCGCGTTGCTTACCTTTTATAAAACACCGATTATGATCGTAGAGGGCTCCATGCAATATCTCTACGATGAAAAAGGACGCCGATATATGGATGGTATTGGTGGAATCGTGACCGTTAGTGTCGGACATTGCCACCCCTATGTTACCCAAAAGGCAATCGAACAATTACAAACACTGCAACACACCACAACCATTTACTATCATCCGGCGATTGCCGAGTTTGGAAAAGCACTGGCTGAAAAACTGCCGAAAGAGTTGAGTGCAATCTACTTTATTAACTCTGGTTCCGACGCCAATGATTTAGCGATCATGATGAGCCGCCTCTATACCGGAAATTACGATATTATCGCCTTACGCAATTGTTATCACGGTGGTAGTCCCTCAGCCATGGGACTGACCTCACACAGTACCTGGAAATTTAACTATCCTCATAGTTTTGGTATCCACCATGCGGTTGACGCTGACACATATCATGGTCAATATGGCAAAGATGATCCCAAGGCCAGTGAAAAATACGCCGCCGATGTAAAAAATGTGATTGAATTCGCTACAACGGGACGTGTCAGCGCTTTTTTTGCTGAGTCCATTCAAGGTGTTGGTGGTGCCGTCGTATTTCCTGATGGTTATTAAAAGCCGCTTATGCCCACGTTCGAGAAGCGGGTGGCGTTTGTATCGCCGATGAGGTGCAAACCGGTTTTGCGCGCACCGGTGAAAAATACTGGGGTTTTGAAACCCAAGGCGTGACACCGGATATCGTTACTATGGCGAAAGGAATTGGTAATGGTGCGCCATTGGCTGCCGTTGCCACACGACCTGAAATTGCTCAGAAACTATCGGAGAAAATCCATTTCAACACTTTTGGCGGAAATCCGGTATCATGCGCGATGGGAAAGGCAGTAATTGAGGTAATCGATCAGGAAAATATCCAACAAAATGTAAAAGAAGTTGGCGCTTACCTGATGGCAGGGTACAACAAGTTAATGGCTAAACACAACGTCATCGGCGATGTACGGGGTAAAGGCTTGATGACCGGAATGGAATTGGTGAAAGACCGAAATACCAAAGAACCCGCTTCAACAGAAGCCGCGCAAGTATTTGAGCGATCCAAAGATTTAGGGTTGCTGATCGCTAAAGGTGGTTTATATGGCAACGTACTCCGCATTAAGCCACCGATGTGTATCAATAAAGCCGATATTGACTTTATGATTGAAGTACTGGATATCGCACTTGGCGAGCTCTAATAGGGGAGCACCTTGAGTTAATGCGGATCAGCCAGCCCCCTGCCAATAAAATGACTCTGACACTTTAAAACAAATTCCGTATCAACTATGGAATCATTACTCAAGCATAAAATCAACGAAATCGAATCCGTCTGCAATCAAGACATCGGAAGAAATATCCAAGCTTTGTCAGCAGCGACTCAAGGAAATCTTTGGCAAGCCGCTCGATCGATCACGAATCATCCGAATCCGAGGGTAGCACTTATTACCGGTTTTTTTATTCCCTATGGAAATCCCCCGGCGGCTGAAACTGATGGCCCTGTCGGAACAACTCAATTGGCCGCTTGTTTGACTGATTTAAATATCCCGGTTGAGGTAGTGACAGACAGTTTTTGCGAAGAAGTTGTTGCCGAAGCTCTCAAATCGATTGGCATTCCGGAACATGTGACTTTACATGCCGTGCCGAACAAACAGAATGACGCCTTAAGATTTATCAACAAACAGCTTAATTATCGGTGGTTTCACTCATCTTATCCGATCTCACATATTATCTCCATTGAGCGAGTCGGCCCCGCGAAAGATGGAATTTGCCGCAATATGAATGGAGATGATATTTCTGAATGGACAGCCCCTCTACATCAATTATTTACCGGCTCTTCATCCGCAAAGCTGATTGCTATTGGCGACGGAGGCAATGAAATCGGAATGGGTGCTTTATCACT
Organism: uncultured Pseudomonadota bacterium; assembly: GCA_964549175.1. GTDB lineage: Bacteria > SAR324 > SAR324 > XYD2-FULL-50-16 > XYD2-FULL-50-16 > CAZJUM01. Next base: position 8,995 of record CAZJUM010000046.1, read on the forward strand.
GGCATTGATTAAACAAAACATTCATAAGGGTGAGAGAATTGCTTGTCGGACACCATGCCATTATTTGATAATAGCCGGTATTTCCAATTGGGGTGCCTTGGCCTTGGTCGCGGCACTGACTTTATTGTCTCCTTCATTGCACCGTACTTTTGATTTACGCAAGCTTGTCAATAGGGAATATAAGATTTTGCGTCACCTGATCGAACATGGCGGCGCTGTGGATGGAGTATCCGGAAATCCAACCATGTCAGTCGATGGAGTCCATTGGCAACCCTATGAAAAACTGGTAGCAAAAATGCTAGCTATTGTCGCGAACACGGAAGTTTAAGTAAAGGATCATTAGGGCTCTGTTGCAAAAAATGTCACCTGTGATATGAACTCATGAACAGCATCAATTAACAGTGAAGAACGTGCGGATGATTTCAAATGGAAACATTTCGAGGGTGATATTATATTAGCTTGTGCACGCTGGTATCGCAAATACGGCATCAGCTATCGCTTCTTAAGAAAGATACCGCGAAAGATAAAGAAACCTGATTATGTACTATTAACATTCTAATTTGCCAATAATGCCTGTCATCCCCGCGGTTGCGGGCATCCGGAAAACCATTTGGTTTCTTAGGCTTTTATGGTTAGATTCCCGCTTTCGCGGGAATGACTCTTCCCCCGGTGGCTCCATAATGGCGTAGCCTTGCGGAGTCTTAATGTAAAATCATACAGACTCCATAGCTCTTCGAGACTATGGAGCCACCAGAGAGAAATTAGCTGAACAGTTACAAAGAAATATGAAAAGCCTGACACCATCATTACTGATCAGTCCGCCAGTTATAACCAAGTTATTCGGGAGCTTAAAAGAGGGTCTTTGAGATGAAATCGTACGCCACCGTAAGGTTAAGTATCTAAACAACTCAATCGAGGCGGATCACGGTAACCTGACACCCTGATCAAACCGACTCCGGAGGCTATTAATGAAAACCGCTGATGCCATCATTAAAGGGCTCGAAATCATGAGGATGTTTTTAAAAGGACAGCCTGATATCCGGATATGGGGTAAGGACTGAAGAGAGAAATCCGTCTGATCGAAAGAGCGTGCCAAAACGTTTTGGGCTATAATACATATCATACGAAAAATGGAATCAAGAGGATGGAAAAACATAATAAACAGACGGATGATATGATATTGATATAAAAGGCTTGGCAAAGTTGATAACTCCCAAAAATCGAATTTTAAAATATGGTTTTCCCAAATGACCCCATTCTACCGTCTGTCTATGACAAGCCACCCAAACACATCAGGTGGTTTTCAATCTCTTGAAAGGAGAAACGATGAGTATTGAGATCATTACTTTTTTATATTTTATTTGTCTGTTTGTGGGGCTTTTTCTGGGTCTTCCGGTAGCCCTCGGTTTAGGTGGAAGCGCCGTTTTATTTGCCGCGATTTTTGAGCCGAGATCCCTCCTCGCTATTCCTAGCGCCTTTTACTACACACCTTGGAACGGTGTTCTTGTGACTGTTCCGCTTTTCTTGTTTATGGGAAGCCTTATTCGTTTTTCCGGTATTGCTGAGGCGGCTTACGATGCCGTTTACAAACTGATCGGACGAATTCCCGGTGGTTTGGCTATGGGAACGGTGAAAGTATGCACTATTTTCGCGGCCATTACCGGCATCACCCCGCCGGCAACCATTACGATGGGGCAAATCGCTTATCCATCCATGATGAAATATAAGTATAAGCGAGAAATTGCCATTGGGGCGATTGGCGCTGGCGGCGCTCTTGGTGCCTTAATCCCACCCAGTGTGCCTTTTATCTTTTACGGATTGCTGGCCAAGGTCTCTATCGGCGGTTTGTTTTTGGGAGGCTTGTTACCCGGATTAATGCTCGCGGCATTTTATATCATTTACATCGGAATCCGATGCAAAATTCAACCTCATATGGGTCCGGCATTGCCTGCTGAAGAAAGCTTCTCCACCCGCGAGAAAGTACAGGCATTGTTAAATATATGGCCGTTCCTGGTGTTGATCATCATGGTGTTGGGAGCTATTTGGGGCGGTATCGCGACTCCTTCGGAAGCAGCTGCGTTTGGAGCGACCGGTGCTTTCCTAATCAACATGATTTACCGAAAACTCACCTGGAAAGTATTAAAGGATTCGCTTGAAACCACGGTTAAACTCACCGGAATGGGACTCTGGATTCTAATCGGTGCCAATATTTACTTGAATGTATTCAATTCCCTGGGATGCCAGGAATTGGTTACTAATTTGGTCCTCGGAATGCCCGGTGGTAAATACGGAATCTTAATCATGATGATGTTTATCATTCTTCTCCTGGGGATGGTGATGGATGACTGGGCAATCATTATGTTGTGCACGCCACTTTATATTCCGATCATCAACGAGCTGGGTATCGATAAACTCTGGTTCGGCGTTCTTTTCATCGTTAATATTCAAGTTGCCTACCTTACCCCACCCTTCGGATTTGTTTTATTCTGGTTAAAAAGCGTGATGCCACCGGATGTCAGTATGGGGGATGTGTATAAATCCGTGGGGCCTTTTATCATACTTCAACTGCTGGGATTAACCCTTATTTTCATTTTCCCGCAAATCGCGACATGGCTACCAAGCGTACTGAATTAGCTCAAAGGCAAGCTCATGGAATTGCGGCTCAACTTCTGGCGGCTCGCAATGACCCGAAAAGTGCCAGCCACCATAAAACAATGAAAAACTAGAGAGAAAGAAATTATGAACACTTGTAAAATTGCAGAAAAAACAATCGATACCATTGCTGACACCATGGGTAAAATCGGTTGGGTGTTAATTCTTTATTGTATGACGTTCGGTATTACAGACGTTTTTTTACGGTATGTTCTTAATAGTCCGTCACTATGGATTTCGACCACCATCCAATATACCATGGTATTGGTAGCCTGTATGGGAGGTGCGTATGCCCTCAATGATAACGCTTTTGTAAAATTGGATCTTTTTTATGCCAAATTCTCCAAACGCACAAAAGCTATCTGTGATGTGATTACGGTAGTGTATACCGGAATGTTTTTGGGTGTATTAATTTGGAAGGGGTACTCGGCCGCGCTATTGTCCGTAAAGATGAAACAGGTGACCCCGACAAGTATTCCGCTACCTATCTATCCTTTGAAGATCTTTATCCCAATTACCGGTATCATTATGGTGCTGGTTGTTCTTAAAAAACTTGTTCGGGATTTAAGAATAATCTTCACGGCAGGTGAGGAATCGTAGAGGCCGATTTTTATTTTCAAAAGTACCGGCAAATAACTGCCGGCTTTATATTCGTTAAACGCAAACTGAAGAACAAGTGGAGGAATGAGAATGAAAGCACTTTCAATCAAAATGATTACACTAGTCGTATGCACAGTTTTCGCTGTTGCCGGTATATCATTTGCCGCTGAAAAATATGGGAAACCGAGCAAAGTGACCAAATGGGTATTTCAACCCTGCTTTGACTCATCCGACGCGGGTTGGGCAAACGGTATGATACCATGGATTAAAGCGGTCGAAGAAGCTACCGAAGGGACCGTAAAAATTAAGCTTGAGCCTGCGGGTGCTATCACCAGCGGTTCCGAAGCATTCAGCGCAACAGCCGCCGGGATGATCGATGGCTATGCGGGATGGGCTACCGTATATGCTGGCGAAATGCCGGAAGGTATGTTGGCCTTTGGTATGGCAATGGGAGCCAATAACTATCGCGATGCTTGGGCCGCAATGTTCGGTGACCCTAAATATCGCATTGGTGATTTGGTTCAGGAAGCCGCCAAGGAGAGAAATCTCCGATGGGTTGGCTGGACAAGCCAAGGACCGAACTCCATGTTCACCAAGTTTCCAGTTCATAAAATGGAAGATCTGGCCGGTAAGAAAATGCGAGCCGGTGGTCCCCACGCATTATTTCATGCAGCCATGGGCGGTGCTCCGGTTTTAATGGGTGCCGGAGACATTTATACGGCATTGAAACTAGGTACGGTTGACGGCACTTACTGGGATACCGGCGGAATCGATGATATGGCGTTCCATGAAGTAATTAAATATGCCAGCCTACCGGGGTGGTGTCCTTCACAGCACCAGGAAATCTATATTAACCTGGACCGGTGGAATGATCTCAATCAGTGGCAAAAAGATCGCATCGACGGCGTATTTATGCCTACTTATTTTCAAACCAGCCGTATGAGTGCTTTAGGTGTTGATGAGGCACTGGATATTTTGAAAAACGCCGGGGGTGAGGTGATTCAAATGTCCGAAGAAGAAGTCAAACGAATGCGTGTTAAAGCAATTGAAAAAGTATGGCCAAAAGTTGCTGAGAAGTCCGAGCGAACAGCAAAAGGTGTTGAACTTTGGAAGACGTTTTTACAGGATATCGGTGAGCTGTAAAACATCTGATTACAAACATCTCCCCGCCTGAGTCGCATATTTTTTCGCGGCTCTGTTGCGAAAATCACCTTATATGACATGAAATCACTCAGAGTCATCTGTAAACAGGAGCATAAGAGTGATTTCAAGCGGAAACATTTCAAAGGAGATATTATCTCAGGCTGTGTATGATGGTACCGCGAATATGGAATCATTTGCGGTGAACCAGAAGAAATGATGATAGAGCGCGGGATTGAAGTGGGTCATACCATATTCTGTCGATGGGTTCGGCAGTGTGTACCTGATCGAAAAGCAATTTAACATCTATTCCACCGCTTAATCAGAAGCGCCCATAGAACATTTTCAACCTTTCTCTTTTTTTGCGACAGATCTCTTATATTCTAAACAAAGAGACGCTTGGCTTCAATTTGCTTTTAATGATGGTTTCGCGTTTTAAAATTTTTCTTGTTTTTGCCTCCTCGGGATCAGTGCTTCTAAAAAGCAATTTCCGCCGGTTGCAGTCAATAATTTGTCGTTTCGACAGGATTTTTTATAAACATGGCGGTGGTTTATCACAGCAATAATACTCGGAGTAAAAAAATGCCGGAGAAACACCTTGTCGCATCACAAGTCCATTACTCACAGAATTTAGGTAGTAAGGCATATTTCTAAAATGAATTAAGATTAAGCCCTTACTCGTTGCGGGTGATCTTCACGCCATGTTTTAAGTATTAAAAGAATCACCACGCCCACCAGCATGCTTGCTACAATACCGAGAAATGGAAAAACATATGATAAACCGCAATCCTGATCTATAATTCCGATTACTTTTACTGACAAAGAACCAACACCAAAAGTCAATATGAATTTAAATCCAAATGCGGAATGCCTCAATTTTTGAGGCGTATATTTGGTTACCAATGTGTTTTCAATGGGTTGTATCCCCAGAAGGAAAAAGAAATAAACCATGGTAATGACCACCAGTGGGATGTTTGATACCTGATAGAGGATGAAAGCCGCCGGGACTGTGACCAGATGGCCCCCCAAAAGACATAATTTAAGATCATAACGCGAAGCCAGATGACCGCCAAAATACTGGCCACCCATGCCAACTAAAAAAATCAATGAGGTGATTAATGTCGCGATTAAATTGTTTGAAATATCACCTGTGAAAAAAGAGGCCAGCCGTTGAAACAAATCAGCATTTTTAATTTCCAGGTAACTGGGGATTATTACGGATAATCCCCGATATTCAATGCCTCCGAGCATCATGCCCACCAGCAGCATTAAAAACGCGATTAGCTGTCCTTTACCATTTTTTATGGTTGAGGAACTTTGATCCTTTGCTTTTTCGGAGGTTTTCATACCTAGGATTAAAAACAGGCCACTCAAGTTAAGGAGTGCTAACGCAATAAAGACCTCTCTTGGCCCCCACAACCAATTAATAATCCCCGCGATCAAGGGGGCAGTTGCCAGACCTAGATTACCGAACATCCCATTATATGCCATTCCTAAGCTCACCTGTCGGAATTCTTTGGATATCCAGCCAAGTCCGGTTGGATGATAAACACCGGAAAAAAATCCAAGCCCTGAAAGAGCTATCATTAAAATCGTAGGGTTGTCTATTCCCCAGGCTGCCACTAATCCGGAAGCGAAAGCACCAAGGTAATATACGACAAAGAGTTTTTTTACACCCCACCGATCACCGGCCAGTCCCCAGGGAAGTGCCGTAATACCAAAGAGTAAGTACATCCAAAAGGATAGCCCCAGCACGTCAACCAGGTTGAGGTTTAGTCGGCTGGTCAATGGTAACAGGACAGCCGGAAAAACAAGCATGTTAAAGTGACTGAGAAAATGGCCCAAACAGGTCAGGGTCAATATTTTTCTCTCATGGAGGTTTAATTTACTCATACCTAAATTCCGCGAGTTAGTGACAGAAAAAAAAGTAAAACCACACCATGTAGCTAACGCCAATCAATCGCGTGATTTTATTCACCTTTTCCGTGAGTTTTATATAAAAAGAACCATGAAAGGTTCCTAAAAATATTAAAGTGCCGTCAAATGCCAGGGATTAAGTGCCCAAGGGAGAATGATCCCAGTGTCGCACTTTCTCAAACATCATCGCGTGTATCACCGGCTCCATGAGATGCTTAATTTAAAACAAGCCAATAACGCCACATGGCGCTTGTCAAATGAGGTTTGCTTGACTGCACGGCAGTGATTGTTGGTGGCAAGGCATTAAGGTCAGTTAAGACCATTTGGTTCGACCCGGTGTTTTGGGGAATTGATCACCGAAAGTCCGTTCCCGACGACGGCGGTGGACCCCATCGTTCGGACAGATTCAGGGTAAGCTAAGCTATCAGCCTGATCATTATCAGGGGACCAACTCCCCATCAAATTAACTTTAAAGCTACGGCCGTGGGGCGGGGAGACTCTAAAAATCCTCCCGCCCCACACGCGATTAGCACAAAAGTACTTTAATGCTCGGATTGTTGCAACTAAGGAGCTGAAGCAGTCCTTTGTTTAAGAGCATTAAATTACAGCGGCGATAGATGGCGACAAGGTTGGCAGAAAATAGCACGATACGGAGTGAAATAACATCATATTACAACTATACCTAAAGTTTCTGTATGATGACTTATGAGTTATAGTTGATTCTTGTGTTTGAGAGTGAAGTGGCGTACCCCTTTG
>CAZJUM010000047.1:0-15893 GCA_964549175.1 uncultured Pseudomonadota bacterium
ATCATACAGACTCCATAGCTCTTCGAGACTATGGAGCCACCAGAGAGAAATTAGTTGAACAATTAACTTTATTTTTTAAATTCGAAACTTGAGTGATAGGACAAGCTATTGTTGAAAAGTATCGTCAAACAACTGATTGTGGTAAAAAAACAAACATTTTTGATCAAGTGATTTCGCGTCCTCAATCCTCAAACTCATGATCAAATCGATCTGTGATCAACATATATCCGGGTTTGTGGGTGATGCAGAATTCCGGTTTGGTTTGCTCCAAAACAAGTTGCGGTGTCACACCACATGCCCAAAATACCGGAACCTCTCCTGATTTTATTTCAACCGCGTCTCCAAAATCGGGTTGTGTGATATCCGCAATCCCTATATCCGCGGGGTTGCCAAAATGTATGGGCGCGCCGTGAGTTCGGGAAAAACGAGCCGTAATCACAATTGCTTCTATTGCATCCTCGGGGAGATAGGGTCGCATGCTGACCACCATATATCCTTGAAATTTGCCGCTGGGTTCAACTTTAATACTGGTTCGATACATTGATACATTTTTCCCCTCTGATACATTTCGAGGTGTGACTCCTGATCTGACCAGTGCCCCCTCAAAGGAATAAGAGCACCCCAAAATGAACGCGACAAAATCCTCTCGCCACAGGGACTGAATATCGGAAACTTCATCGGTCATTTTGCCGTTCTGATATACGAGATAACGGGGAATATCCGTACGGATATCTATGTTGTTACCTAATTCCGGTATCGAAGGATCACCTGGTTTGCTCAATCCGACTAAAGGGCAGGGCTTTGGATTGAGTTTACAAAACATTTCAAATTCATCGGCATCATCTTTCGGTAATATAACGAGGTTACCTTGAACCATTCCGGAGGCCAGCCCGGATGTCATTGATTCAAATTGATTATGACGAATTTTTTGTCGTAAAGCCCAAACTTGTTTAAGAGCTTCTTCATTCGATATCGGACTTTGAGAAGAAGGATGTTCCATTGAGTTTTCTCGCTGAAAAATGAATTTTTCGAAAATATTCCGATTAAAACAGAAAACCGGATTCTATGGATTCGATTAACTCTTCCGGTTACGGCATTTGTCAATCGAGTTTCCACAAAAGCTAATATAACGATGTTTTTGAATCGTTTTCACAAAGTTTCCAATGGGTTTCGGCCGACTCTTATTAGCCGTTTTGCATCAACTATCCGGAAACCCCTCAGCCTTATCTTTGTTTTTAATACTCCGAGAACCGCTCAAGTTCATATTTTAGGATCCAAGAACGGCAAATACGGCGATTTCCCATATAAAGGAATATGATTATGTACAATTCGCAAGCTCATTTCTTTGATCACCCCCTGTCATTCCCGCGAAAGTGGGAATCTAACAATAAGAGCCTAAGAAACCAAATGGTTTTCCGGATCCCCGCATTCGCGGGGATGACAGGCATTATTGGCAAATTAGAATGTTAATAGGTATCTATTCAGAACTTATTTAAAAAGTGCAAAAAAGTTCATTTTTTACTTGACAAGGTTTTTGACGGATTTTTGTTAATCCGCCTACATGAGACAGTCTACAGAGATTGGGTATCATAACGGACGATAAAAAGCCCTTATAGGGATTTTTGTTTTTCGCGAACCCCTGAGCAGCTGAAAAACAAAAATAGATTCTAAGCACATACAGAAAAAAAATCCGCTTTTAAAGCCCATGGTGGCTCCATAATGGCGTAGCCTTGCGGAGTCTTAAGGTAAAATCATATAGACTCCATAGCTCTTCGAGACTATGGAACCACCAGAGAGAAGTTAGCTGAGCAGTTACGTTAATAGTACATAATCAGGTAAAGGAATTTGAGACTTACTGGTATCTCCCTCACTTCATTTCAAAGAATGTTTGTAAAGCAGCTACCTGAAACCTTCAAGCATTTTTTATCAGATTTAACAGCTTTTCGCCACTGCTCTTGGCGAACTTCATCATCGGAAACGCAAAAAGATTCTTTACAGTTTTGATCCCGTCGGTTTAGCTGGCGTATTGGATGTATAGTGGGTTTTGGAATCAATTTTATCATTTTTCGAGCATTGGGAGGGGTGATCGGGAATTTGGTGTGTTGAATCTGATTTAATAAACCTCATATTTAAGGATGGATATGAAAAAAGTGTCTCTAACACCTGCCGTGTTTCAGGTATCAAATAAGGTAAATGCCGTTTGTTCTGTTTATGCTCAGCAACCCGTCGTGCCCAGGGGGCCCGCGCTAAAACCTATTCTTGATCGACTAAGATTCAAAATTGTCGACCAATTGGGTGTCTCAGCAACCCATGAAACAATAATATTGACTGCATCCGGGTCGGGAGGCATCGCGGCAGCCGTGGGATCTTGTGTGGATGATCAGGGGATTCTGGTTATCGCGAATGATGCCTACGGAGAGCGTCAAGCCCAGTTTTGCCGACAATTGGGGATCCGAACAGCGGAATATCGTTTGGAATGGGGGAAAAAGCCTGATATGAAAAAAATCAAAGATCTGGTGTCGGAACATCAGCTAAAAACAATTGGAATGGTGCATGGCTGCACGGGTGTTGGTTTATTAAATCCTGTGGCACAAGCAGGTGTACTTTGTCGTGAGATGGGACTGCGATTGATTGTTGACGCGATTGCCTCAATTTATGTGGAAGAATTGGAAACACTTGATTGGCATATTGATACTCTTATCTGTTCCACAAATAAGGGATTGCATTCAAATCCGGATTTATGTTTTTGTGTTGTTAAAAAAGATTATTTGGAGGAAATGAGCAGTCGCTCCGGACGAATTCCCTACCTGGATTTATACGCGACTTGGTCTGCTCAAACAAACGGCAGCCATCCTTTTACGATTAATATGCGGGCTTTAAAAGAATTTGAGGCCGCCATTGATGATTTCAATGACCGTGGCGGACTCCGAGCACGGATCAAAATGTATCAAGATCGCACGGGATTATTGCGAGAGGGCTATAAGCGGATGGGGCTGAAGACTTTTTTAAGTGCTGATATGGAACAGCAAAACATCGGGACCGCCCTATACTTACCACCCAATGTATCATATGAAAAATTAGCTGATGATTTGGCCAATTGGAAAGAGAATGATGAATGCTATGAGATCTATTCAGCCCAAGGAAAATTGTTCGGTCAGGTGTTTAGGGTTTTCAATATGGGGGAATATTTCTTAAATACATATGAGAGATTTCTGGTTGCTCTTGAGAGCTGTTTGATGAATCAAACATAATCGCTAGTAGTCGATGCCTCTCACTTTATGTTGTTGAACAGGCATTTTCAACCGTATTTGATTTAAGTAGTTCAAATCAATTTCACCATACACCAGTCCCGGTTTTTCCGGGGCTCTGCAAATTATACTTCCCCAAGGATCAATCATTACACTCGAACCGTAAGAAATACGAGATTTACTATGGTACCCGAATTGAGCGGGCGCGATTAGATACACCTGATTTTCTATCGCTCTGGCCCGCAGGAGAGGGAGCCAATGGTCTTTTCCGGTGCGCAAAGTAAAGGCAGCGGGTAAAAAAATGATTTCGGCACCTTGTGCCGCCAGCTGTTGAAATAAGTTCGGGAACCGCAGATCATAACAAATGGCCAAGCCTATTTTGCCTATATCATGATCGCATACCGTGATCTCACTTCCCCTTAAAAAATGTTTTGATTCTTGGAGGTAGGCCCCAGGTAAATCGACATCAGCCAAATGGATTTTCCGATACTTGGCGATAATTTCCCCTCTTTTATTAATGATGATGCTGGTATTAAAGAAACGGCCGGGGTCCTCCGCATTCAATTCCGGAATACTCCCTAAAAGAATGGCAATATTATGTTCAACTGCCTCTTTTTGAAAGATATCTGTAACTTTCCCGGGGATTGGGGAAGCAAGTTCTCTGTATCGAGATGAGCTTCCCATGTATAAAACATTTTCGGGAAAAGCGATCAAGTCGGCTTCCTGTTTTGCGGCCTCACAAATATAGCTCAAGGCGGTTTTTAGATTTTGTTTAACGTCATCAGTGGATGTGACTTGGGTAAGCGCTATTTTCTTCATATTGTTTTTCTACCGCGGGATTTAGCCATCAAGATTGCTGCAATTCTTCCAAGCGGGTGGTGGCACGATGGTGATAGAGGTGATCACTTTTGAGTTTTTTTAGTTCATGGTAGATATCGATAGCACCACTAATATCACCTGTTCTTTCCAATGAAATGGCCAACCACCATTTCGCGTCATAGTACCAGTTTGACTTTGAGAATTGGTTGACTAGCTCAAAAAAGTGCAAAACTGCTTCATCGTATTTTTTCTCCAAAAAATAGATATAGGCAACAAAGTAGACAGAGTCATCCGTAAGATTTGTATTCGGAGCCAGTTGTCTATATTTTTTGAATAAATCCTGTGATTTTTTTAATTGTTTCGCTTTATAAAGCTCGTAAGCGGCCTTAAAAATCTTTGTTGGATCATCCGGTTTTGTTTTATCCACTTCAGGGATCGCGGAAACATTAGTGTTGGCACTAAAAAAAGCCTTAAGTTCATCAATGGAAATGATTAAATCGCCTAGTTTTTTCCGCAGATTTTTATAGGCCACATTATTATTTTTAATTTTACGCAAGGTGTTTTCATTCTCATTGGTAATGAGTTGAATATCATTTTTAAGCCCATCCAGTTCTTTAAGAAAAAATTGTTGAGAGCGCTTGAGATTAGCCATTTTTTTATTCACGGTGGCTTTGAGGTCGCTTAATTGTTTTTCTTTATTGGTCTGTATGAGATCAGAGCGTTTTTCCATATCAATAACACGTTTTTCCAGAGTTTCTATTTTGCTTTCCAGAAAATCGATACCTGAACGGGGCTGATTTTGGGCACATCCCGAAAAGATGAATAGGAAAGGGATCAATATCCAAAACAGCTTGCCTAGGCTTTTGTATTTGCCAGCTTTTTTTTCCTCTGCGTTTTCGGCGGAATTCGTAAATTGAGTCAATTATGCCTCCGGGGTATGGGTTTAAAATTAATTGTTTAAAAGCTGCTGCCAGTCGAAGTTAGCAGTCCAGGTTGGATTAAATTCACTGATGCCGCGGCCGCTTTTGGTGACTCTGCGTTTACCGGTTCCATCGGCATTCATGATGTAGAGCTTATAATCCGTTCCTCGTTTTGAAATAAAAAGAATTTGGCGGCCACTAGGCGCCCAAACAGGTTGTTCGGAGGAATCCGCGCCATTGGTTACTTGCTGAAGGTATTCCCCTTCTTTGTCCATTAAGCATATTTGATAAAGCCCGTTGCGCATTCCGGCAAAAACGATGTAGCCCCCATTGGCGCTCCAATTGGGTTCTACATTGGTGCCACCCTCGTAAGTCATGCGACTGACAGTACCTTTTATCATGTCTTTTTGATAAATTTGAATACTTCCTGAACGATTGGAAATAAAAACCAAACGCTTTCCGTTAGGTGACCACCGGGGATTGGACTCAGTTGATGAGCGATTTGTTAATTGTTCAAGGATTTTTCCTTGATGATTGATTTTATATAAATCGGAATTACCGTTTTTAGTGATCGTAATAATCAATTCTCCGTTTTTACCCCAAGTGCCGCCACTAAATTTATGCTCACTGGAAAGAAAAGTCTCTACTTGATTGTTTAGAAAATCATATTGTTTGATATGGCTACCATCTTTTCCCAAAGACGTAAATAATACGGAGCTTGAATCTGGTTTCCAGCGCGGTAATATGTTGAGGTTACCATCATCGATCAGTACATTACGAGCATTTCCAAAAGGGTCGGTCAATATAAGTCGGTAACCGGGGAAATCACCTTTTTCCACATAGATTATGGCATTCCCCAAGTGGTTTGTTTCTCCGGTCAGATGATAAGTTATTTGTGAAATCACTTCATCTATTTGTTGTGGTTCATTCGACAATAACGATTTTTCCCGCACCAGAAAACGGCTCCCCCATTTTGAATCGATGAAAGCCGATACTCTCTTGTTCGCGACATAGTTTAACGTTATAATGATGTCGCTTTGCTCAATTTCAGAGACAAACTGATACAATCCGGACCAAAGTAAGTTCTTTTTGATTTTTTCCTTAAAACGGATGAATTGAAAGGCATCTTCATAACCCGTTGGCTCCGTTTGAAGTGTGAAAGTGAATTGGCCGTATTGAAGTCCTTCGATATTGATTTTATCAGAAGCAGATGTCGCCGGTACCAAACACAAACCGATCGAAAAAAGGATCAGTAACAGCAGACTAAAAAACTTATTTTTTTTTGTCGGTTTAAAGTCAGCGGTTAGGGTAATATTCATACAGATAATTAATTAGCTGTATTATCAGGAGTAAATCGCAATACAACACGGTACGCGTCTTTTCCGACATTCTCCGCTTCAGGTAGTGGATCAAATGGCGCGGATAATTTGACGGCTCGCTCTGCCGCCGCGTTTAATATCGCCAAATGAGCCAATTGTTTAAAACCAAATTGAGTAATCTGGCCCGTTTTACTGAGAAAAATTTCGATGATGATTTCAAAATCGGACAGAGCAATTGGCGGAATCTTCCAGTTTGAGGAAATTTTATAAGCGATTGATTTACGGTGGAGTTTGCTATCAGATTGCCGCTTCCATTTTTTTGAGAACTCAGAATCGGTCGCCGTGATTTTACTTAAATTAATATCCAAATCAGTGTCAGGGTTTTTTATTGATGCTGTTTTTGATATCGCGAGTTGATCTGTGATTTTCCGAGTTACTGAATCCGGAGCAATCGGATTCATGTTGATCTTTCCGGAGAGTGTCTGAGGTAGACTGAATAAACTTGAGTCGCTTTTTTTAGTAATTGAGGACGGTGCCGCGTTGGCACTATATTTGGTAAAATCATTTGTTCTCAAAAAGCCGGTCATATTGAGCTGAGGTTTGGTAACTAGTTGTTGAGAGTTTAGCTTTGGATTTTTTGAGGTAAACTGCATCCGATTGAAGTGTGTGATTTTTGGTTTTATGAGCTTGGAAGATTTTTGTTTTATTTTTACAGCGGTTTTGGAGCTTTTGTATTTTATAACGGGCGTTTTTTTGATTGGTTTTGGTTGCTCAAAGTAAACACTCGCGCGAGTAATCGGACCGGATGTGGGTGGTGGGAACGATAAATTGGTGAGCAAAACAACAAGGATCGCGGCATGCAGACCTATTGAGATGATATAAGATGATGTATATTGGAAGAGTTGAGTGACCATGGGAAACTTTGCCGAATAGAACTAATTTTCATTAGTTATCAACAACATATTACTTTTTGTGCTCAACCAAAAGTCCCAATTGTTGGATGCCGATATTTTTTAATAATGCCATTAGTGCGGTTACTTTTCCGTAATCAACACTTTTGTCAGCACGAATAAAAGCTGCTTTCCCTTTGTTTTTATCTCTCCAGGTACTGGCATAGGCAAGTAATTTGCTTTGAGAGTACTTACGTCCATTGATGAAATAGCTTCCCTTTTTATCAACCGTAATCACAAATTTTCTCGCGTCTTTGATATGGGCCGAACGAACGTTTTCTTGGGGTAATTGAACCTCGATGGTCTTGGTAAAAAGTGGGGCTGTAATCATAAAGATGACAAGTAAAACCAACAAAACATCAACAAAAGGGGTTACATTGATATCACTGATAGGTTGGTATATATCGTTATTTTGACGTAGCATTGATATCCTCAGTTAACCAGTCCAGCAGTTCAAGACCAAACCCTCTCATTTCATTCCCGATGGTTCTGGTTTTATCTCGAAATACGTTATATGCCATCAGCGCGGGAATCGCGGTGAACAATCCGAATGCTGTCGCAACTAATGCGGCTGAAATACCGGGGGCGACAACGGCGATATTGGAGCTGCCCTGTGAACCGATACTGTAAAAAGCGTCGATAATCCCAATAACCGTTCCGAACAGCCCGATAAATGGTGCGGTACTACTGATACTGGCAAGTGCGCTGAGCCCTTTTTCCATCTTGATGTTCTGCTGCATAATGGTCTTTTCGATAGCGCGCTCAATACGCATCACCATCTTTTGTTGTTCATCGGCGGTTAACTGAAAATCATCTCGATCAAATTGTCTGCTAAATACAGAATAGGCGGTTTGAAACTCCTTCGTAATGTAGGTATTGGGGAAATATTCAGCACAATACATGATTTCAGAAAGTCCTTTATGGAGGTCGATACTTTCTAAAAATCGTCTGGCCGATCGCATAGAAAAATAGAAATGTAACCATTTTTTCAAAATCACTCCCCATGATACCACGGACATGAGCAATAGAAATGACAAAATGAGTAAGGAAAAAGTGCCACTCCCCATGATGACATTGAAAAATGATCCTTGGGTAAATTTAATTGGCATAGTCGAATATCTACTTTAATTTCTGAGTTTTTTAAAAAGCTGCTGTGGGATACAAATTCTAATTTTATAGATGCTGATCATCCTTAATTTAAGAACACACAACAACCCGATCAACGCGTGTGGACCAGTTGGTTGTGATTTGATAAGTCACGGTATCTGCCCAATCGGCCAGCATCATCGCCGTGATTTCATTTCCAGCTTGTGTACCAAGTATTACAACTTCATCTCCGATTTGGACATTGGGTATTTCACTGACATCAACCATTGTCGCATCCATTGAGTTCCCGCCGATTATGGGAGCTTCTTGGCCTTGAATCAGTACATACCCTCTGTTCCTCAGTCGGGAAAAACCATCTCCGTAACCAATAGGAAGTACCGCTACTTTTGTTTCTCGCTCGGCTTGAAAATGCATGCCATATCCGACGAAATCACCGGGTTGCAATTGCTTAAGAAACCCAATTCTGGTCAATATGCTCATCACCGGTTTCAGTTCCTTCCCGTCAATATGAATTCGCCGACACACCTTTGACGGATACACACCTAAGGGTAAAGCGCCTAACCTTACCATATTTCCGTGGGCATGAGGTAAATCTAAGTATCCGCCAGTATTACAAGCGTGTACCAGAGGGGGGAGTATATTCAGCTCTTTGAGTTGGTTGGTCACTTGTTGGAATCGTTCCCATTGCTGATTGGCAAAGTCTTTATTGGCTTCGTCGGATTGAGCGAAATGGGTCATAATGCCCTTAATTCGTATACCTGGCAAATTCAATAATGATTGATAAACTTCCAACGCCTGATCCCAGCGCACACCGTACCGCCCCATGCCAGTATCTACCTTAAAATGTACCGAGGTTATTCTATGCAGATCTTGAGAATACCTTGATATAATTTCCGCTGTCGCCTGGGATTGAATCTGGATCGACATATTGTGATGAACACAGATAGGGATTTCGTCTTCGGCCCGTTCACCAAAAACCAGTATGGGGATTTTATCGAACCCGGCCTGTCTCAGCAGAATTCCTTCCGGCAGACAGGCGACTCCCAAGTAATCGCAACCGGCTGTTTGAGCTTCAGATGCAAGTTCAATGATGCCATGACCTAAGGCATTGTCTTTGACAACCGCCATCACTTTAAGACCCTTTGGTTTGTCCGCAAAAATGAGCTGAAAGTTTTCCCTGAGCGCGTTCCTATCTATACGAATCCAAGCTCTTGAGAATTTGTTTCGTCGCGAATAGAAAAAATCCTGCGCCACTTTCCGGTCAGAAAATAAGTGAACCGTTTTACCGATAATCTGATAAGTTTCATGTCCTTTCCCGGCGATTAATACGGAGTCTCCGGGGGCCGCCATTTCCAAAGCCATATGAATGGCTTTTTTTCGGTCAAGCTCGACTATCATATTATCGCGCTTTTCTTCCGGAATGCCAGCGATGATATCCTGATTGATTTTTTCAGGATCTTCGGTACGGGGATTATCTGACGTGATAATATAAATATCGGCGATATTGGCCGCGATCTTACCCATTTCGGCTCGTTTGGGGCGATCTCGATCGCCTCCGCATCCAAAAACAACGATGGTCCGTTTTCGCGATATGGACTTGATTTCTTCCAAAATTTTTGCCAGCGCGTCGGGTGTGTGGGCGTAATCAACATAGATTTCAAAGTCGCTGGGACAGTATACTTTTTCAAATCGCCCCTCCACTTGTCTGGCTTTTTTGAGTCCTTCCGCAATATGATCAATACCGATTCCAAGCGCAAATGCTGCTCCAAATGCCGCTAACGAGTTATAAATATTAAATAAACCGGGCATTGGCAAATAGATGGAACAAAGATGATTGCCTCTTAAAATGACATCAAATTCGCTAAAACTACTCGTCATTTGCCTGGGGTAAGCAACGAGATTAGCATCTTTGTTACGAATCCCATAAGTCAGGATATCCACTTTGTCAGTCGCCAATAGTTTTTTATCGACCGCGCTGATAAACTCACTTCCTGTGGCATCATCGATATTAACGATCCCATAGGCCTTCTTCGACGTACTGCCCAATCTGCCGAAGTGTTTTAGCTTTTCGTTTTTGTAGTTTTCAAAGGTAGTATGATAATCCAGGTGGTCTTGGGTCAGGTTAGTGAATACCGCGATATCAAAATCGATAGCCTCATTTCGGTCGAAGGCCATACTATGACTGGTGATCTCCATTATCAATGAATCGACATTGTCTTGTTTCATTTGATGACCGATGGCAAATAGTTCAGTGGCCATTGGATTGGATAAATGGCTTGCTCGCTTTTTGCCGGATGGTGAGAAAATTCCGATGGTGCCGATAACTCCGGAAACTCTTTCGGCATTTAAGAATATTGAGTCCAATAATTGAGTGGTTGTCGTTTTGCCATTCGTGCCGGTAATTCCGATAATTCGCATATCCGACAACGGGTCACCATAAAATTCGCGACTGATATAAGCCATTGCGCGATTGACATGCTCTACTTCAATCAATGACACATTAGGAGGGAAACGGGTGATTTTACCCTTTTTGACCAACAAACAAACGGCACCGGCTTGCACCGCGTCGGCCCAGTAGTTAAAACTATTGGAAACGATATGAGCTTCCTGAAATTCTTCATCTTCAACACAGAAATATAAAGACCCTTCTTTAACTTGTTTATAATCCCAAGTGACGTTTGTGATACCTTGATCTTGATTTCCCTGAAAGGCATATTGATTGTTAGCTAATGCCGCTAATAATTGTTTGATGGTAATTGTGTGCTTTTCAGTCATTCCTATTTTCCGCTAAAACTAAAACTTCTGGATCGAGAAACGCTGGATCGAAAAGAGCTTGATGACTTCTTTGAGCCAAATATACTTTGAGAGGAGCTTGATTTACTTCCGGATTTTCCAAAACCACCTGATCGCACAGAACGACGCTGTGTTGCTTGAAATTGCTTTTGAGTCGAAGTTGGTTTTTTGAGACTTCTGGTAATTCCCTTGTTTGCGGTCTTTCCTTTGTTGGGACTCGTGATTGAGGTTTTAGATGTTCTTTGAAAATTGTTCGCGCCCTTTTTAACGCTTGATGATCGTTTTGAGGAAACTCGATTGGAATACCTGTTCGGAGAAGTTGTCGGGTATGGTGAATAGTAGGAGGGATAGTAACCATAATAAAAGGGGGACATCCAAAGTGGTCGCAATAGAAAATAGCTGGCCAACAATGGAAATGCATAACTAGCGCTACCGGAATGCTGAACTTCTTTTGGTCGTTCAACAGTAGTCCAGTCGTTGTATATAGCGTTATCACCATAAACTTGCTCATTGCCCACCACTTGGATTTCCGCTTTGTCTTGATTCAATTCAACAGTTGCGATCGCAATTTCTTGCTTTTCGTTTTTCTCCGGCTCAATAACCATTGAATAACCGATTTTTCGTTGAACATCCCCAAATTCGCTGACTGATATGTAATCAACTTTATCGTCACCATTTAAATCCATATTATTGATACCATCTTTTTCGTTGAGACGCCGCTCCAATTCCTGACCCGACCTGATCTCTTTGACCAATGATGTCAATGCCACTAATTCCAGACCTTCTGCCGCCGGTATTTCCGGCTGAATATATTGGGCCGCGGAGGGCGTTTCCTCTGTAGCGAACCAATTAAAAAGTGAAATTCCCACATTGAGTAACAAGATCGCCACAATGGCTGCTTTAAGTGCTTTCATGAGCTTTTCTGTGAATTATTGATTGGACAAAATGTGTTTATGGCTATGACAAATCGTTTATTCATGTTCTGATATTTGGTGGATTTCATCCTTTTTATGGCTATCTTTTTTAGGACAATACTCCACCATAACGGATGTTATCTCATTTTTATCCATACTTATTACCTCATATCGGTGGGGGTTGACAAACAGAAAATCGCCAACCGCAGGCAGTCGCTCCAGGCAGGACATTATGAGGCCTTGGAGTGTTTCAAATTCTCCTTCCAGTGAAATTTCTCCCTCAATACCTTTATTGATCGTAATAATGTCGGTTTTTCCGCTGATCAACCATCGGTGTGGATCGATCTGGTGAATTGATGTGTCGATCGCGTCTTTTTCATCGTATATCTCACCGACCAATTCTTCCAGAACATCTTCCAGGGTTACCAATCCGGCCATACCTCCGAATTCATCGACCACAATAGCCAAATGATTTCTTTCAGATCTGAACTGTTCCAGAAGTGATGAAATGGTCAAGGTCTCATAGACAAAAATCGGCTTCTGAGCAAGATCAATCAAAAACGCGTCGTGTTCAGGATCGAGAATATGATTGTAGACCGTTTTAAGGTTGATAATACCGGTAATATTATCAATGGTATCTTTGTAAATCGGAACGCGCGAGTATTGTTTTTCAAGTAATTCATCCTTAACTTCAGAAAGTCGCGAAGAGTCTCGGAGTGCGAAAACTGACGTTCTCGGAGTCATGATCGGGTAAACCTCTCGCTCATCAAAAAGGAAAACATTTTGAATGAGCTTCTTCTCTCTCTCATTGATTACCCCAAGTTCTTCGCCTTTGGAGACCACATTGATAACGGTCGACTCGGAAATCTTATGTTTCTTTTTATTCTTATCACCGAATATATGGTTTAAAAATCGACTAAAATGGTCGAAAAAATATGTGATGGGTGAAATTATGACGCTAAACCCCATAATCACTGGTGAGAATAACAAACTAATTCTAATATTCCGTCTAAAAGCGAGTGATTTGGGGGCAATTTCTCCAAAGAGGAGAATGATAATGGTTAAGGCACCGGCCGATAAGGTAATACTCATTCCTTCGGATATCCCAAGCATAGGGGCATAGATACGCGCCAGGGTGGCATTCAGGGCACTGGCTGCGATATTGACGATATTGTTGCCGATTAGAATGGTGCTTAGTAATTTTTCTTTGTTATTTATTAATCTCAACAGTATCTTACAATTCTTGCTGTCTGATTTTTCAATCTCTACCAGGTCAACTTCACTGAGTGAAATGAACGCGGTTTCCATTCCCGAGAAAAAAGCTGATAGGACGATCAGCAAAAGTAAGATGATTATCCCGATGATCAATGATCCTCTTATGTCGATTTTGATGTTTAATTGGTTTCTAACTTGATTTTTTAGCTTTTGCTTTGGATTTTTTTTGGGGTTTTGGTTCCTTGACAGGCTCTAACTTCCTGTAAAAAAGCAATCGCCCGCAATGAGGACACACACCATTGTTAAATTCGATGATTTCATTAAACATTTGGGGCGGAATGGACATCGCGCATCCCATACACGTGTTTGTACTTATCTCAACGGCTGAAGGGATGATATTACGATTGGAAAGCATCTCATATTTACTCAATAACTCAGGCTCTATCTTGGTGACTAACTGATTTTTTGACTGGTTATACTTTTCTATTCTTTCCTTGACGGCGGCCTCTTCCTCGTCAATTTGTTTAATGACCTCGTCACAATCGCTTTTCTCTTCTTCAAACTCCGCTGTGATCTTTGACAATTTTGTATCGATGGGCTCTTTTTCGTCTTCAATTTCCAAAATTTGATCCTCAACGCGCTTAATCATTTTTTTCGCTGTTTCGATTTCTTTTTGGGATGCTGAGTACTCCTTTTGATTTTTAACCGATAGCATTTTCTCATCGGATTTTTTAATTTTTTCCTTCTCAACCACGATCAGCTTTTCTCTTTCTTGGATTTGCCGAGAGAGTTCATCAATTTGCTTCCTATACGCGGAAATCTGCTGTTGAACTTCACTTAATGGGAAAAGTAGTCGTTTCTTTCTCTCAGGGAAGGTTTTAAGAATTTTTTGATTGGCTTGAACAAGTCTATCTTCTTTGGAAAGTTGAAGAACAGCCTGGACGGATTCCTGCATTTTTGTCTCCTGGGAAATTTCAGATATAATTATTACTCAAGCCGGAAAGATCTTTTGCCTCATGGGCTTTTGAAATCAATGAGCGAATGGGGACAGGCTCGGATCATCCCAAGCAGATAGTTATGTCTTACGGCAAAAAAAAAGCATCAAAATCAGAGTGGTTTTTGGCTCTTGATCTTGATGCTGAAAATAGGGTTTGATTGAGATCTTTGACTAGAGTCTCGGTAATTCATTTCAACTATGTCTCTTTTAAAATTGGTGGGCCCACCTGGACTTGAACCAGGGACCGTCCGGTTATGAGCCGGATGCTCTAACCAACTGAGCTATAAGCCCTAGAAAATGAAAATTAAAATGAAGTCTTTTGTTTGGTCAAGCGATTTATTCACAGATGAATAGAAATTAGTAATTGTCTTAAAATTGAGCACGGGCTGGTTTTAACGCGGATAACTAGAGAGGTAAGATCATATTGGGGAATTTTGAAAAATTCGCGTTTGAATGTTGGTTTTTGTTTGATTGTGTATTATTGGTTATTCTCACGGTATGTTATTTGATTATATTAGTGGTCGGTCAGACTGAAAAAAACGGTTTCTGATAAAATGATGGCGTTTGATGATATTTAGGGAATCGATTTAGATTGTGATTGGAAATACGATGATAGTGATGAAAAGAAAGATCCATTTCAACGAAAAAAAAATCATTCAGGGTTTCTTCATATTCTGTTCAATAATAGTTATCACACTTTCCATAATTGGGGATAAAGGATTTTTGCAATTGCATGAATTGAAACAACTTGAATCGTCTTTGGTTAAAGAATTAGAAGAACTCAAACACGAAAGAAGAATTTGGATTAAAAGAGTTGAGTCGATGAAGAGTAATCAGACTTATCTTGAAACTTATGCCAGAGAACGCTTGGGTATGGTGAAAAATCATGAGTTCGTATTAAGACTTGTCCCAAAGAAAAAATGAGAGCCAATAACGCATACCTGATGATGTTTTTCCTGTTTATGCTCCTACAGGGAGTTACAGGGGTATGCCAGGCCGGGACAAACTCCATGCGAAAAGGTCCGTTTTTTCAAAAAAAACAAACCGCAAAACATGTTGTTTATGAAACCTCCGTTGTGAAGTTTGTGTGGAACGGTTTGATCGGTTTTTACTCCAATGTGATTAGTCCCGCGGATGGAGCACGAAGCCCTAGTTATCCAACTGGTTCAGCTTATGGAAGGCAGGTGATTCAAACGCACGGATTTTTTCTGGGTGTGATTTTAACCGCGGACAGACTGCTACATGAATCGGGCAAGCCTTTAGGGCCAACTTTAAAAATATTCGGGAAACACAGGTATTATGACCCACCGGAAAACAACACATTCTGGTGGAATACCCCTGGATAGCAAACTTCATGACAGCTTCTTGATAAGTTGCCAATCCCTCCTTTTCGCCCTTGCTTCTTCTCTTCAAATTTCACCGATTAGATCATAACATCTTTTGAAAAGGACTGTTTTTGGCTGTGTTTATCCCCCCGAAAAGGAATGAAAATTCGTATCTATTCAGAATTTATTAAAAAAGTGCATTTTTTACTTGACAAGGTTTTTGACGGATTCTTGTTAATCCGCCTACATGAGACAGTCTACAGAGATTGGGTATCATAACGGACGA
>CAZJUM010000048.1:0-15751 GCA_964549175.1 uncultured Pseudomonadota bacterium
ACTCCATAGCTCTTCGAGACTATGGAGCCACCAGAGAGAAATTAGCTGAACAATTGCTAATAGTTTTAGATCCGCCGATTAAATTTTTATACGGTGCCGTTATCTATCCGAAACGACCGCCAGATTGTTTATTTTATAGGGTCACCTCAATTTAAGGGGCGTGAAACCTGAGTTATAATTTCAATTTGACAAATATAACGGGGTCGGCTAAATGTTAAATGTTTCTATAAGAAGAAACAGCGCGTTTAACCATGAGACCACTGAGAAAGCACGTCTGTTGTTTGCTTTTGATAACGGGTCTCAACGTTAAGCTCATGATTATGTCAGAACATTCACATGAATTTGATACACCAAATTGATTCACACAAACGGAGACTTTATGAATACCAAAGTTTTTTTGCGGGATGATGAAATACCAAGACAATGGTATAATTTGGCCGCGGATCTTCCTCATCCACTAAATCCTCCTTTGGGACCTGACGGGAATCCGGTTTCTCCGGATCAGCTAGCGCCGGTATTTCCCATGAACCTGATTGAGCAAGAAGTGAGTCAGGAACGATGGATTGACATACCGGAAGGAATTTTGGGGCTGTTGTGTCGATGGCGTCCATCTCCGCTTCACCGCGCGATTCACCTGGAAAAAGCACTCGGAACACCGGCCAAAATATTTTACAAAAATGAAAGCGTATCACCGGCAGGTAGCCACAAACCGAATACGGCTGTAGCCCAAGCCTGGTATAACAAAAAATTTGGTATCAAGAAAATTACTTCTGAAACAGGAGCCGGACAATGGGGGAGTGCTTTATCATACGCGTGCGCGTTGTTGGGACTTGAATGTAAAATCTTTATGGTACGTATTAGTTTTGACCAGAAACCATTTAGAAAGACGATGATGGAAACTTGGGGTGGTGAATGTATCGCGAGTCCGAGTGAGCACACCAACGCGGGACGACAGATTCTGTCAGAGACCCCCGACACACCGGGAAGTCTCGGCATTGCCATTAGTGAGGCGGTAGAGGCTGCTGTTACCGATCAATCCGGAGAGACCCGGTATTCATTGGGTAGTGTGTTGAATCACGTACTTCTGCATCAGACAATCATAGGTCTGGAAACCAAGAAACAATTGCGAAAGATGGAGATCAAAAAGGTGGATACCCTCATTGGTTGCGTTGGCGGAGGTAGTAACTTCGCCGGGTTGGCGTTTCCGTTTACCCTGGATAAAATCAACGGCGATGAAATC
Source organism: uncultured Pseudomonadota bacterium (assembly GCA_964549175.1). Taxonomy (GTDB): domain Bacteria; phylum SAR324; class SAR324; order XYD2-FULL-50-16; family XYD2-FULL-50-16; genus CAZJUM01. The sequence continues at coordinate 1,241 of CAZJUM010000048.1, forward strand.
GACATTATCCCGGTTGAACCCTCATCTTGTCCCTCGCTGACGAAGGCTCCGTTTACCTACGATCATGGTGATGTCGCCAAAATGACACCGCTGATGCCGATGCACTCACTGGGGCATTCCTTCATTCCGGCACCGATTCATGCCGGGGGATTAAGATATCATGGAATGGCCCCTTTGGTTTCGCATGCTGTTATGGAAGGATTAATGACTCCGATGTCTATCCAACAAACGGAGTGCTACGATGCGGCTCTGTTATTCGCTAAAACAGAAGGCATCATTGTCGCGCCTGAAACGAGTCACGCGATTGCCGCGACCGTCAGAAAAGCCAAAGAAGCAAAAGAAGAAGGCAAAGAAAGGACAATGATCTTCAACTTAAGCGGGCATGGTCTCATGGATTTGTACGGATATCAAAAATTTATGGCGGGTGAGCTGAAAAATACGGAGTTGTCCGAAGAAGAACTGAGTCAATCACTACAAAGTGTCGAAGGAAATCCGGTTCCCAAAGTGTAATACCTTCAGGACAGATAAATAGTCATTAAAGACCGGGGTTGAGTTTATAGTCAACAGATCAACCCCTTTTTTTCTTTATCGGGAGTTATTGAAAAGTGAATCCGGAAGATTTTGATGAGAATAAACAATACTGTCGTATGCTCGGACACGAGGTGGCATTTTCTTATTGTCGAGTCTTAAAACAAAAGCTACCATGCCATCGTATTGAGGATTGTTGGTTTGAAAGCTTGCCTGTTGAGAAATATATTGAGACTTGTTTCAGTGCTGAGGAGCAGCTGAAAATTTTCGCCCCTCCTCAACCGAAAATAGCCTCCTTAGTGGATATGATTAATCAGGCCAAACGGCATATGGGTGGTCCGTCAACTTGATAAAATCTTTTAAAAGCCTAGAAAGCGAATCGAAAATCAATGAAGGTCTGACCTCCTGAAGCTTTGATCTCAGTTTCTGTTCCGTCACTGCTCTTGATGTTGGGATGACTTGCGGAAACCGAATTGTATCCTAAGCGGATGTCTATTAATTCTCTACCCCAATCAACCATAAAACCGATAATGGCTATCGAGCCATTCGAAGTCTCTTCATCATTGTAGTCTGTGCAATCAGAAGCTCCTGAGTGGCAAATATGCTGGGAAGAAGCGGTGTACTTTGAATGTCCGTATCCCGCCGTGATGCCCAAGCGCAAATCCTTAAATCCGATCTCTGTCAGGTAATTAATGTAGCCCACATTATTCTCAAGTGTAACCTCACGTTCAATGACATAGTCTGAGCTGATATATTCAAAACCCCAAGCTAGTGATTGAACCTTGAGTCCAAACGCGAAATCCGGTTGAAAAAAGTATTCACCGTAGATTTCAATACCAATGATCACGCTGATTTCGTCTTGCCCTAAAAATGTATCTGTCCCTTTTCGTGAATCATCCGCTTCAGCAAATGAGTGATAAACAGTGCCACCTCCGAGAACAAATCCTAATTCCGCGGCAAATCCTCCTGTTGTTGAGGATGCCGCGACAAGTCCAAACAAAATAGCAAAACGAATTAGGGGTTTTTTCTTAATGATTTCCATATTATTCAAGGAATTGAGATTGCAGTTTGACTCACACACTAAAGAAGTGGCTGTCTAATTTGTTATATGTTTATGGGGTCAGAACCAATCATTAAAAATCTCTAGCTAAGAGCGGACCTGTTGTCAAGAATAACTCAAAGCATCGGTTGACTATTGCGTTAACAATTCAATTGATTTAGATTGTGCGATTCTGTTGATTCACAAACTTTTTAGACACCAATTCACCACAAGCGACCATGGATAGTTATCAGCCAAGCAATATTGAGACCAAATGGTATGAGTTCTGGGAGTCCAATAAGTACTTTTCACCGGATTACCCGTCGCGGAAGGACCGAGAAAAAGTATTTACGATTGTCATCCCACCTCCCAATGTCACAGGATCACTGCATGTCGGGCATGCCTGGGTGAACACTTTGCAGGATGTGATTATTCGCTGGAAACGCATGTCCGGATTTAAAACGCTATGGTTACCCGGAACAGATCACGCGGGAATCGCCACTCAAATGGTGGTTGAAAGAGAGCTGAGAAGCCAAGGGATTGAGCGAGAAAAAATTGGTCGTGAGAAATTTGAGGCGGAAGTGTGGAAGTGGAAAGAACTATATGGCAGTACTATTTTTCGTCAATTAAGACGCCTGGGCGCCTCTTGTGATTGGGATCGAGAGCGATTCACCCTGGATGATATGTTGTCAAAGGCAGTTAAGAAAAGCTTTGTGGATTTATATAATGAGGGTCTGATCTATCGTGGTGAGTATATCATCAATTGGTGTCCAAAATGTAAGACTGCACTTTCCGATTTGGAAGTGGATCATGATGAACACGAGGGTTTATTGAGTCATTTGGTATATCCGTTGGAAGATGGTAATAGTGAGCTGGTTGTGGCGACGACGCGACCAGAAACAATGTTAGGAGATACCGGCGTCGCGGTTAATCCTGCCGATAAGCGTTATAAATCATTGATAGGAAAATATATCATTTTGCCATTGGTGGAGCGACGCATTCCCATTGTGGCGGATGAGTTTGTCGACACAGAGTTTGGAACCGGTGCGGTCAAGGTAACACCCGCGCATGACCCCGATGATTTTCTGATGGGTAAGCGCCACAACTTGCCCAATATCAACATTTTTACCTTGGATGCCAAAATCAATAAGGCTTTTCCGCCACTGGAAGGAATGGATCGATTTGAGGCCAGAAAGCGAGTGATGGAAATGTTGAGGGAAAAAGATGCCATTTGCAAAGTGGAAAAACATTATCACGCGGTGGGACAGTGTCAACGATGTGAGACGGTTGTTGAACCAAGAGTCTCAACGCAGTGGTTTTGTAGAATGGACAAGATGGCCGTGGCGGCTTTGGATGCCGCTGAATCCGGTAAAGTCAAATTTTATCCGGAAAACCAAAAAAAAGTTTTCCGGGAATGGCTCTCCAATATTCAAGACTGGTGTCTTTCAAGACAATTGTGGTGGGGACACCGCATTCCGGCCTGGTATTGTGACGACTGCGGTGAGATTATTGTTTCCGCAGATGATGAGCTGATGGGATGTCCTCAATGCCAATCAAATAATCTGACCCGTGAGGACGATGTTTTGGATACATGGTTTAGCGCCGGTCTGTTCCCCTTTTCCACAATGGGATGGCCGGATGATACAGCGGACTTTAAAACCTTCTATCCCAATTCAGCGCTTCTAACCGGGTATGATATTTTGTTTTTCTGGGTAGCGCGGATGATCATGATGGGCATTCAATTCACCGGTAAAGTGCCATTTCCGGAGGTTTTCCTGAGTGGCCTTGTTCGCGACGCGAATGGCGAAAAAATGTCCAAAACAAAAGGCAATGTAATTGATCCGCTGGATGTTGCGGATCAATACGGAGCTGATGCGTTGCGATTTACTTTAACCGCTCTGACCGTGATGGGAAAAGACAGCAAACTGGCGGAATCCAATTTGGAAGGGAATCGTAATTTCATCAATAAATTTTGGAATGCCACTCGATTCACTTTATCGCATGTTGAACGCCTGGGTGCTCCCGAGCCAATCGCGGAAGTTAAATTGGGATTGTTTGATCATTGGATTATTAACCGATTCAAACAAGCAGCCTATGACATGAACCGATACCTTGAGGCTTACCGGTTTAATGAAGCGGCAAAGTCAGTGTATTTCTTTGTATGGCATGAATTCTGTGACTGGTATGTGGAAATCATCAAACCCGCGTTATTTGCGAAATTAGGTGAGGACGCGCAAAAAGCATCGTTATCAACTGTGTGCTATGTGCTGGAACAAAATCTGAGATTAGTACACCCCATCACACCATTTGCTTCAGAGGAATTGTGGCAGAAGCTTAAAGAATTGATTGATTTAAGCCGACTACTTGGCGAGAACGGAAAAAATTCATACGAAACTTTGATGTTGTGTCAATTCCCGCGAGTTGATGTTTCCGAAATAGATGACACGCCGGACGCTGATAGCCTGATTGAATTGGTTAATGTGATTCGTAGCATTCGCGGTGAAAACAATGTGAAACCAAATGTTAAAATCAATGTGACAGTGATTGCTAAAACATCACAGCTTTTAAAAAACATAAAATCCCTGAAACAGACATTGTTACCCTTAGCGAGGTTGAAATCCATCAGCTTGGCTGAGCGGTATGAGAAGCGGGAAGGTGATGCCGGTGGTGTGGGGGAAGAATTCGAGCTTTTCGCGCATTTGGCTGAGACCATTGATGTGGACCAAGAAACCAGTCGTTTGGAAAAAGAGAAGAATAAACTTGAAGCCAAGCAAAAGCAGATCCGGGGAAAATTAAATAACCAGGATTTTTTGGCAAAAGCTCCTGAATCGGTGATTAAAAAGAATCGTGAGGCACTTGCTGTAATTGATCGAAAAACGGAAAAAATTTTAGAGAATCTAGCATCTCTCAAAAAACTCTAAGCTATTAAAACACTCCCCGAAAAACCTTGTCTTTGGGGGAGTCCCAAACTGATGAATACACAACTTATTGTTCAAGAAACATTTAAAGGGGAGTCCCAGACGGATGAATACACAACTTACTGTTCAAGAGATATTTAAAAAAGTCGCTTCGGAAATCCAAAAGCATCCTGAAAGAATGAAAAAGGTAAATGGCGTCTACCTGTTTAAAATCAACGGAGATAACGCTGGGGTTTTTCATGTTGATTTGAAGGAAAATCCTGGCGTGAGCTTTGTTGAGAAAAAGGCGGATTGTATTCTGGAAATCCGCGACAGAGATTTTATAAAACTCTATAAAGGGGAGCTTTCGGGATTTAAGGCAATACTAAATGGCACACTAAAAGTTAAAGGAAGTTTGTTCTTAGCGAATCGATTGAATGATCTGTTTAACGCTATCCGCGATGAAAACTCAGGCAAATCACTATAGATTCTCTCTTCCGTAAACAAACACCTCATGAAAACGTCTCAACTTAAACTTCCGGTTTCGATAAGCAGACCTTGATGAAATAATTGGGAAATTTAATTTTGTAATTGTCAAATCTGAATATTAGTGTTAGTTTTCTCATTTTTTTAACAACGTCAATTCTTTCAATTGATTGATGGGATACCAGCGCCCTTCGATGAATCCCAAAAATACAGAACCCCTCCCCCGAGCAAGTGCGGAAACATGGCTAAACGATGCGAAATTTGTGGTAAAGGACCCGCGACAGGAAATAATGTCAGTCATGCCCACAATAAAACCAGAAAGAGATGGTTACCTAATTTACAGAAGGTTCATGTAAAAAAATCAAACGGCAATTTCACAACCATGAAAGTTTGCACCCGCTGCATCCGATCTGACAAAGTGGCTTTGGTTTAAGCTAATCTCCGAATCAAGAATAATATGAAATTTAAAAATCAAAACGTCTTCGACGCGAAAAAATATGCTTTAGACGCGAATGCCTGTCTAATTCAGCGCAAAAAAGTCAGTATGCCTCCTATTATTATCGACTTGCGTTCTCCGGAGGAGTACGCGCGTGATCACTTAATCGGTGCCCACTCACTGCCTTTAGAGTACTTAAAAGACCATATCCGACAATTGCCTCCTTACGCCAAAATTATCCTCTATGCCGATCAGGATGAAACAGCGATTGAATCGCTGAGGTTATTGAAAGAAAATAACTTCAACGATCTGCATTTTGTAGCGGGCGGATACACGAAGTTGATGGAAACACTCAAGGCGACCAGCGATGAGGTCTTTTTGGTTGACTATCCCAAAGAAGAGTGGGAGACGCGAATTGAACACGTATTAAGTGATAAAGTAAGACCGGCATTGGCAGCAGACGGCGGTGGTTTAAGAATAGAAAAAATTGAGGACGGCAAAGTCTACATCCACTATGAGGGCGCGTGCAGTGGTTGCCCCAGCAGTAAAACAGGAACATTGAACTTTATCAGAAACTCACTCCGTATCGCTTTGAATTATGATATTGAGGTAGAAATCGCTTAACATGTTTCCGGCCTCCGATGCTTCAGAGACACCTCCCCTTTCCTATCGATCTTATGGCGAAATTTATCGATACCCAATGAATTTCTTAAAACCTCGTCCTTTCATTATTTCAGCCCCAAGCGGCACAGGAAAGACTTCTGTGTTGACCAAAGCCCGTGAAATTTTACCCATTCTGACCTTTTCTGTCTCATACACAACACGAACACCAAGAGAAACTGAGAAAGATGGTATCGATTACTTTTTCATATCAAAACCGAAGTTTCAAAAAATGATCAAACAAGGGGAATTCATCGAATGGGCCGAAGTTTTTGGTAACTATTATGGTACATCGAAGAAATTTATCGAAACGAGTTGCCAACGTGGTCAGATAGTCATTTTGGATATTGATGTGCAAGGAACCCTGCAAATCATGAATCAAGCGGATCTGGGTGCGGTTTATATCTTCATTACTCCCCCATCAATAGCGGAATTGGAAAAACGGTTGAGAAACCGTGGCACTGAAACGGTCAAATCCCTCCAGGAGCGTCTAAGTGCGGCGGAAAAGGAACTATCCTTTAAAAATCGTTATGACTATATCATCATAAACGAGAGTTTGGACAAAGCGGTTGAACAATTTTTAAGCATTGTTCTTAAGGAATGTATTGATTTTGATAAAATTAAAGGGCATGGCCTTGACCGGATACTTAACAAATTTCGCGATCATTTGGGTCCGGACCCCAATTCCGAGTTGGAAACCGTATTGAGCAAACTTCTTAATTCACCGAAATTTTTTCCGCGTATCACTAGGTCTTTATAAGCAGGTTAGATTGAACCAAAACACGAATTCAGACCCTGGGTGAAACAAAATAATCTTGAATTATTAAAAAGTCCTTGTTAAAAGGATGACATTATTGTTATTAATACCATACGTATTTTAAATTTAAAATTTTTCTAAGTTAACCCAATTTCGAAATTATTTCCAACAGAGCAAAATGATAAAACCGTTGCGAAGGCTAGAACACATTGTAATAACAATGACGGCCGCGGTTATGATAATCGCGGGATGTGATTCATTAACTCGTGAAAAAGTTATACAACAATTAGAAGGATCTACGTTTTCATTCGCGGATCAAGACGAGGTAAAAGGTTCAGTTAGCGGAAAAATCCAGCTGGACGCGTCAGAAGAGCTGAACAAAGCAGTCAATCAATGGGTGGTCTATTGGAGTGATGCCGCCACAGAACGAGGAAAAAGCGTTAAAATTTGCTCAGAAAAAATTACGGATGGAGTCATTTGCGAGGTAGCGGAAGCCAAGGTTCAAGGTGAGTACATGATTTTATACGCAACGAACAAAGAAGGCACCGAGTTTTTCACCAACAAGAGCGTTAATGTCGAGGATGCCTTCAAGGAAGAGGAGAAGCCCGAAGAACCTGAAGCCACCGAAGAAAAATCTGTTGAGGATGAAACGCCGGTAGTTGCTGACGAAACGCCCGCAGTCGATGAAGCGCCCGCGGTTGACGAAACGCCCGCAGTCGAGGAAACACCTGTAGTAGAAGATCCTGAGCCTGTAACTCCGGATGACCCCATTGAGGCAGTGATGCCAGTGACTATTATGGTCGAAAATATTCTCTATGACTTTGATCGGGCAGATATCAAAGACGAGTATATGACATATCTTGATGAGACCTTTGAAAGTGTTGAGAATAAGGAAACGATGACATTCGTAATCGCGGGTCATGCTGATGAACGAGGTTCAAATGAATACAACCTTGTACTTGGTGAGCGAAGAGCATATGCCGTAAAACGATACTTGGTCAGTCTTGGATTTCCTGAGGAAAACATAAAAATTATGTCTTACGGTGAAGAAAAACCCGCGGACACCGGGCACGATGAAGCAGCATGGTCTAGAAATCGTCGGGCGGTCACCGAAGTGGCTCAATAAATCTATAAGTTTGCGGTTGATGTAATTAGAATACGATAGATTCATTTGTCTTGATTGCTATTCGGATTATAGGGTTGGCGGTATTCCAACCCTATTTTTTTATTTCGGATGTTTGAGTTGCCAAACTCCTCATCACACAAGTCGGCTATATTGTCAGAAGGGGGTTAGTGAAAATTCGGAAGGAAAGCCTCCTTTCAGATAGCATTCGTTGTGCTCGCTCCGGGCATGAGCGTTATTAGCATCCAATCAGTCATTTAGTCCTAACCGTTCCAAAACCTCATTGGTTGGGCGGCCATTCTTATCCCAATTCCATAATTTATAATAATGCTCTCGGGCTTTTTCAAAATCTTCCTGCCGGATTCTAAACCCCTTGGTGGGACCTGAGGGAATTTCTTTGGATAAAAAAGAGATAAAGGACTCATCCGCACCACCAAAGTCGATGAAGAGTTTTTTATGCAACTGAATGGCACTTTCTCCGATTCTCATCAAATCAGAGAAGGTTAACCCAAAACCGGTTGCCGCATTCACTAAATCAACAACGGCATCAAATGAATAAACGTGCCCGGGACCAAAAACAAAAATACAGGCACTTAAGCAATCAATGGCTGAATAATAGATTTGAGTGGCGCGAGCGATCTCAACTTTATTGGTGTCAAGCTCACAGGGAGATGAGGTCATCGTAATCCCAAACTCTTTCAATTTTTTAGGATCTGAGGCAATCCAATCATGCTCCATTTTCATATGGTCCGCGGGATTGGGACCGTGAAGATAGCCAAATCCCACACCTGGTTTAGTTCGGGGCAAATGAGCGGGTATGCCGATTCCTTTTGAAAAGCGCAAAAATTGCCGGGTCTGCTCTCCCAAAACCTGACTTGCTTGATTGATCCCATTGGCCAATAACTCCCCCAATTCTCCTTTGCGATAAGCCATATCATCAATTAATCGCAATACAGCGTCGACATCCCCAAATTTGATGGAAAAATTGAATCGTTCATGAGACAAAACACCATTTTCATAACAGTCCATCAGGTAGGCGATCATATTACCGGTGGACATGGTATCCATTCCCAGGGCATTACATAAATCACACGCTTTGATCCCATCCTCCAAATTTTGGATTCCCAAATTGGTACTTAGTAACGCGATACTTTCGTACTCTGGTAACGCGGTCTTTGAGGAATTGATTTTGGATCGTTTCTTACACGCGATATAACATCCCCGGCAGGGAATACGGCGTCCGATAAGTTGTTTATCCAATTGAGGATGCGCCATCTGATCGGCAAGATCTTGATCTTCCGAATGAGCATATTTGAAATTATTCACCGGAATATTACCCGCAGCCTGATTCGCTGCCAATAAACCAAAAGTGCCAAACCGTCGCAAAATCCCTGAAAAGGTATAGGAATCGACATCAAACGACTCTTTAAAGTGCTTTGCGCTGCGTTGGTTCAATTCATTCAATTTCGCAGGATCTTTAAACTCAACCCGCTGATCGCCCCGAATACAAATTGCCTTTAAATTTTTTGATCCCATCACAGCACCAAGACCGCCCCGCCCGGCAAAATGATCTGGTTCAAACATGATGTTCGAATGAAAGACCCTATTCTCAGCCGCTGGTCCGATGGTTGCCACCGTGAATTTTTTGGATAGGCGATTTGTCAATTGCTGATGAACGGATAATCGATCATTACCCCAATACTCACCCGCATTGTGAAATTCAAGCGTATCGTTTTCAACAACCAGATACACCGGTTTTGGAGCCTTTCCGGTAATCACCATCGCGTCGAAACCGGCCCGCTTAATATCGGGTCCAAACTCCCCCCCCGCTTGAGAGGTATAAATCCCGGGAGTTTCCGGAGACAGCGATAGGATATTTACACGAGTCATCCCGCAAATATTCTTTCCGGCCATCGGTCCCGTAGCAAAAACAACGGGGTTTTTTTCTGAAAAAGCGCTAAGCGATTCAGCGGGCGAAGTATGCTCCGCGAACAATCTGGCTGCCAAAAACGACCCGCCTAAATATTTTCGATAAAAAGAAATATCTTTATCTTCAATAATTACTCTCCGGCTTGTGAGATCCACAATGAGAATTTTCCCCTGAAAACCGAAATTCGCGTGTTTCATTTGTAGCGTTCTGATGTTTATTTTCTTGATTCCGCCTTTTTCTTATCCCGTTTCGGGATAATGGTTGATACCAGTCCTAAACAGCTCGGTATCAAGCTCACTTAAAAACTCGATTTTTTATCATCGCTCCCCATTCAATCAAGTGTTTCTCTATTGTTTTTTACTTATTTTATCCCTTTTCCCATACCCAGCTTAATTGCTATTTCATTTCCGCGAATTGCATTGAAACATCAATGAGCCAATTTCTGTCGATTTTGTCTGATATACCATCATTATGCTATATCATTGAGATAAAGGATACTCAAAACAAAATAGTATTGAACACGGTAAACTTGTTCTTCCCGTGAAAGTCTTTAATACATTCTTTTTATGATATAATTCGAATCAAAATTAGTTTTCGCTGTTATCCGTTTGATAAAATACTTAAGTTTTAATATAATAGTGAGATAGTATACAACTCGAAAGCTTTTCGCCTCAACTTTTTGTGTCAAACCAAATCAGTCGCGGCGGTTATTGATCTGCCTCAGCCGCTATAAAATCGGGAGCTTTCCTCATCCCGTGCGGATACTGATTAACGGATATTTCTGTTATATCCCGTTTTTTAATCTTTATGGAAGTTGTTGCATATTAGCTTCTCAATTGAAGTGATATTTTTTCATTCGAAATTAATGTGTGCCAAAAACTGAAATTAAAGTTAGTATTGGCTTTTTAAAAAGTTCCTTTATTTAATCACATACGATGACTAAAGAAAGCGGTTATAGCTTTTACTCATATTGGGGAAAAGTAAAGGAAGGTAAAGATGGTGAGTATTCATGGCATTTGCTCCCGTATCATTGTCTTGATGTGGCGGCAACCGGAAAGGCGTATTTAGAATCGCGTCATGAATTGCTTAAATCTATTTGTGAAGCATTACAATGTGACTTAGCAGAATTTGTGAACTGGTTTTCATTTCTGTTATCGATTCATGATTTGGGAAAGTTTTCTTCCTCATTTCAAAGCCTCAAAAAGGGACTCTCAGAAGAACTAACTAAGGCGGAAAACTCGTTTTCTTATTCGGAGCGGCATGACACAATAGGATTTGTGCTTTGGAAAAAAGAACTAAGGAAGGAATGGAAAAATAAATCACAATTTGAAGGTCATGCTGAACTAGATAACTCGACTCTAGATTTCTGGTTCGGATTATCTGCGGGACATCATGGGATTCCCGCCAGATTCACTAACAATAGAGGGCAAGAGCTTCGAGGAAAAGACTATTTTGAGAAATGGGATAAGGATAATGCCAGGTTATTTTTAGAAGAAGTCACCAAGCTGTTTTTCCCGGGAAAAATTCCAACACAATTAATCTGCAGAAATATCAACAAATCTTTGAAGAAAGTTTCTTGGCAACTGGCAGGGGTAATTACACTTTCCGATTGGATTGGATCAAATCAGGAAAATTTTGGATATCTTCGAGATTCCCTGCCGCTTGAGGAATACTGGGAAGCAATAGCCCTTCCAAAAGCAAAGGAGGCGGTAGAGAAGCTGCCTTCAAACGCCCCACAAGTAAGAAAATTTGATTCGATGCGTCACTTGTTCCCTTTTATCAAACAAGCTACTCCGCTACAGAAAATGGTAGAAAATATTCCCTTAGATCAATCACCGCAGCTTTTTATCCTGGAAGATGTAACCGGCGCGGGAAAAACTGAAGCCGCACTGATTTTATCGCATCACCTAATGGAGGCTGGCTTAGCGGATGGTATTTATATTGGCCTTCCCACCATGGCCACCGCGTTCCCCATAAACATGGGGATGAACCGATATAAGAGATGCCTTAAATCGAGTACTGTCAGCGTTCCCCATAAACATGGGGATGAACCGTCGATTGCACTGCTTCAATAAATTCGGATAATGCGTTCCCCATAAACATGGGGATAAACCGCGGCTATAGAGATAAGTAGTCGACCATAAAAAATAGTTTAACATATTGATATAATTAAAACTGATTTTATTTTTTCATATTTTATTGGCAGTTTTTTACCAATAAAGAGCGTAAACAACTAAGTTATTGATAGATTTAGCGCTAAACTCATCTCAACGCTTTTATCGAAATTATTTTTCAGGATCGACTACTTAAAACAGATGAAAATTATGGTAGAAAGAGCGCAACCCGCCAGAAGCGGTTATCTTGAACTCCCTGAGGAAAGCTGCAGAATATACTGGGACTATTTTGGAAAGGGCGAGAAAGAAGTATGCGTTTTCATGAATGGATTGGCAATGAAAACAGAATCTTGGTATACATCTGTTCCAAACGTTTATCCGGAATTTGATGTGTTGTTGTATGATTACCGGGGACAAGGCAAGTCAACGCGAGATGATGTCCCTTACTACATCGACAAATTTGCGGATTATCTGATTAGAACCATGGACGAACTTCAAATCGACAAAGTCCACACTTAGGGAGCGTCCTATGGGGGATTTATTACGGCTGATTTCGGTCGTCTGTATCCGAACCGGCTCCATACACAAACCTTATCTGGTATTCTGCTCACTCCGAGCTTTCATTTCAACCTTGGTATCAGGGGATTTCGCTCAGTTTTTATGAGCAAGGAAAAACCAATGAGGAGTTTATACATCTATACACCCGTTATCTATATGAAAAAACGTTTAGTGAAAAATTTCTGAAAGTGCTCAAACCGGAATCGATTGAAAGAATGCGGACAAAGTTCTTTGAAAATTACAAAGACAATATTTTTAGTCTGATCCGACTGACCGAAGCACAAAATCCGTTTTTTGAAAACATCAAAAAAAACGAGACGACCGGCTATCAAAAAGTAACGGCTCCTACGTTAATTATGGCGGGTAAGCATGATCGGGCTGTTCCACTTTGGATGCAAAAAAAATTAGTCAATATCTTCCCTAACAGTCGGTTGTACATATTACCTGATTGTGGGCATTTGACTTATTTTGAGGAATCGCAAATCTTTTGGCAAAATTTCAGAGAACTGATTCGTAACAAAACCCTGAATTATGAATTGGGATGCAACCAACACCTGGAATATCTGACTCCCGGAAAAACTACGAAGACAGTGGCGATTGATTTATAAAACCGCTCCGGGGTTTGAAAACCTCGGAGCGTTTATTATTGTCGAAGTTACGCGTTCTAATGAGGAACAATAAAGCATCTCGCGGATCTATTTTGAGATCCATCAATGCTGTCTCTTCAAGATGGCGACTGTTATTGTTCAAAGCGTATGTATTTCGGTTCACCGCAGATATCAATTTAGAGATAGCGGAGCACAGGGTTGGGTTCCGGCAGTGCGAATAGACTGCTAAGCATTGGTACTATCTGATGATGCGCGTAAGGCTCTTAATTTCCCAACGATACCTGAAGGAAAGAAATAAATGACCAAAATAAACAGTATGCCTAACCATAACAACCATCGTTCTTCGTGAATTAAGATCGGTAGTATCGGTATCCCCTCCATGGCGCTGGAAGCGACTTCCATCAGGCTTTGTAAATAATACTGAGCAATAACCAATATGGTTGCTCCGAGAATGGCTCCGTACATTGATCCCATTCCACCAATTACGACCATTAGAAGTATATCAGTGGCCACATGAAAGGAAAGGGTGGTTTCGGGACCAGTATATCTTAACCACAAAATATATAAAACACCGGCCAAAGAAGCAATGCCGCTACCGACACAAATAGATATCACTCTAAAAAACAGCACCCGAAATCCAACAGCTTCCGCTCTAAACTCATTTTCACGAATCGCTTTCAAAACGTTGCCAAATGAGGAGTTAACCAGCCTAAGCATCATGAGAAACAAGATAACGGAACAAACAAATATGAAATAATAGGTGATGGTTCTCCCAGTAATGAAATCTCCGATTCTATAAGCCGGTGAAAGCAGTTCCGGAACCCCAATATTCAATCCGTCTTCACCACCTGTGATTTCATAGGTCTTGGAAGCCAGAATCATAAAAAAACTCCCCACCGCTAATGTGATCATGGCGAAAAAGAGTGCCTGTACTCTTAGGGAGAGGAATGCTATTCCTAACGCTATGATAATAGTGATTATTAAACTAACCAGAGTACCAAGGCCAATCACTCCCCAGGTCGGTCCAAAATACTTAATGGAAAGTGCGACGGAATACGCACCTATCCCAAAAAACAGATTATGAGCAAAAGACACAATTCCGGTATATCCCAGAAGTAAATCAAAACTAGCCACCAGAACGATGAATATGCAGATACGAGCTGCCACATTCATTGACTTGGTCCCGGGAAAAAAAATTGGGGCCAATGCCAAACAAATGGTAATGAGCATGACCGTTGCCGCCAAAATTCGGCTATTGAATTTGTCATCGGATAATACCCATTCAAACATAGATTTCTCCTTTATGGAATCCAGGTTTTATTGTATCTATTCAGAACTTATTAAAAAAGTGCAAAAAAGTTCATTTTTTACTTGA
>CAZJUM010000049.1:0-9777 GCA_964549175.1 uncultured Pseudomonadota bacterium
GGTGTAATCCTGTCCTGTCGAAACATCACCGGACCCCCGCATTCGCGGGGATGACAGAAACAAAATGGCTGAAAAGTGAAAGGCATTATTGGCAAATTTGGGATGTTAATAGTAGATAATCAGGATATTTAATATTCGAGGATTTTACAATACTACTTTGCTGTGTTTGATGATGAACTATTAGCATCAGAATGCGAATCCTTAAGATTGGGCGAGTGCTTGAAAAGCTTAGAATATGGTGCGACAATGGGATCATACTCCAATAAGGAGCTATAAAATATAAAAAATCCGGACAATTGGTGTAATCTAAATTATGATACGGTGCCGCATAATAGCACGGGTAACCACAAAATCTATAATTGACTGTGAAGCTTTATCGTCCTCTGGACATCTTGATTGTGATTATTGTGATCGGGATTAGTGGCTCAGCCTGGGTTAAATTCCAAGGTGTATCCGGATCATCAGCGGTGGTGTATGTCAAAGAGAAGAGAGTCGCTGTATTTAATTTATCCGATGAAGTTCAAATCAAACAGGTGGAAACGCCGATCGGCCAGATTCATATCCAATACGGGGAAGAAAATATCCGGATATTGAAGTCACCATGCCCTCAAAAGATTTGTCTACTACAGGGGGCAATCCAACAAACTCATGAACAAATAATCTGTGTCCCCGCCCATCTGTATATCCGAATTATCAATCCCAAACAATCAGCCGCGGAAAATACCATCGATGCCATCAGCTATTGATAACAACCAAAACCCGATATTAACCGCGGAAACCTTCGCCTTGTGTTTGTTGCTGGCGTCTTCCCTGCAAATTATGGAAAACCTGTTGCCGCGAATTCCTTTGTTTCCCTGGCTAAGATTAGGGCTGGCATATTTGGTCATACTGCCGTTTCTGCTCCGGTTTGGCGCAATAAAAGCGTGTGGATTGCTCATATGCAGAAACTTGATCACCTTGATTTATGGCGGACAGATTTTTAGTTCTTTTATGGTTAGTACGTTATCAGGCGTTGTTTCCATTGGCATTGTGGGGCAAGTTGTATTCCGTTTATCTAAATTGAATCTACTGGGTGTTATGGGTGGGAGCGTTATATTGGCAGTCGGATTTAATTCAATGCAATTGGTGGTGGTCGGCCAATTCTTCGTTCATCATATGGATTTTTATTTCCAAGTAGCACCACTCTTAGTCTGGTCATTGGTTAGTGGTACTTTAATTGCCTACTTGGTCGTGCGAAATCAATCCGGGTTTGAGTTCCTAGTTCGACCTCAAGATCGTGAATTCGTTATAACTCGCCAAAGCGGACAACAAACTAGAAATTGGCAAGACAACGGATTGCTTGTGATTGCCGGAATGACGATGATTGGGCTCTTCTTTCTCCCCTCTTTTATTTACCAGTTGGTGACCCTATTGATTCTGCTGTTGTTGACACGATGGCGAAATCTTAGATTAATTATTTATGCCTGGCCGTTTTACTTCTATATCGCGTTTTTCCATTTATTTCGGACCGATGGGGTCTTTCTTATTGGTGAATGGATTACGCGTGAAGGGCTCTATTCATTTTTATACTATGCATTGCGAACAACCAATGTAATAATCTGTGGTCAATGGATTACGCGGTATATCCCTTTTATATGGACGACACCTTCAAGCAATCCTTATTTGCGGGGAATGAGCTACGCTCTGCCTGTGCTTCCTTCGCTGTTTGGAATCAGTATGTCCCTCGGAAAAACGCTGCTAGGCCAAATCCGACACAAGCAATTTAACAACCTTTTTGCTTTGATTTTTGAACAATTAGAAAAAGAGTTAGCACTGCTTAACCGTCAAAACCAATTTTTATAACCCCCCATGGTATAAATGGTTGTTAACACGGCCCTCCACCAACACTTTTAAATTCCGAACGGTATGGGTACTTTGTTGCCCATACGAATACTAGCGGGATGCCCGCGCTGATTGGGGTGTGGCAAAAGAGGTCACCAGTCAGGAAGTAATTACCCATCCTCCTTTTGTGTCCCAAATCTTAAAAATAATAAATCACCTAAAACCACTGAATTGGCCCGGGATAAATCCCATCAAACAATTTATGGTATCAGTTTTGAATGCTAAAGTGCGGCTTTTGATTATGGAAGCGCAAAATCTCTTGAGAGACTGTTTCGTTTGGATGCAAAAAAGGGAATGCAATACTCCAAATGAATTCTTAAACAGCGGTGGATTACAGATGGAATCAGCAACGATTGGAGCGGATAAAAGAACTGAAGAAACATGTAAAATATGATATCGAATTGGACCGAAAAATTTTGTGTGAGGTAAATCTTTGAGTGTTGGAAAGCTTACGGGCCCAAAGAAAGCGGCGATTTTGCTATTGGCGCTTGGTGAAGAAGGTGCTTCTGAGGTATTAAAAAATTTGGAAGATCGAGAAATCCAGCAAGTTGGTTACTATATGGCTCGATTTACGGACATCGCCCCGGAAGAGCTGGATAATGTGCTGGAAGAGTTTTATCGAAAGACCGCTATGCCTGATCATGGGCTTACGATTAATGTCAGTGGTGATTTTGTGAAGAATGCTTTAACCAAAGCTCTGGGAGATGACAAGGCCAAAGATTTGGTGGACAACCTGAAACCCTCAACCAATACAGGATCACTTGATTCTCTAAAATGTTTAGAACCTCAAATGATCGCCGGATTCATCGTTAATGAACATCCTCAAACCATTGCGCTGATTTTGGCCCATTTGGAAGATCCGGAACAAATGGGTGCCGTATTAAAAGAGTTACCTGAAAATCTTCAAGCAGATGTCACTTACCGTATGGCTATTCTCGAAGCGGTTCCGCCGGATGTGATTAATGAAATTGAGGAGGTATTGGCAAAAGAACTGAAGGCGACTGGAGTGGCTTCCGCAGTGAGGGTCGGGGGTGTAGAGTCGGTTGCCGAAATGCTCAATACACTGGACAAGTCCACAGAAAGTCGGATTTTAGCCACCATTGAGGAGTCCAATCCGAACTTGGCAGAACAGATTCGGGAATTGATGTTTAGATTTGAAGATCTGATTTTGCTTGACCCCAAAGGTGTACAGACCATTCTTCAGGGAATTCCTCAAAATGATTTGCTTCTGTCTATGAAAACCGCATCAGATGCGGTCAAGGAACACATATTCAATAACATGTCAGAACGGGCTTCCGATATGGTGCGGGATGGCCTTGATGCTCTAGGACCGGTTAGGGTGGCTGATGTTGATACCGCTCAGCAAAAAGTTGTTAAAATTGCCAGAAAATTGGAAGAGGAAGGGAAAATTATTATCCGCGGCGGTGGCGATGTGGTTTGATTCGGTTCAGCCCCATGGGAAAAATCCATTTTCCATGGTCTTCTACCTTATTTTAAGGATAACTCGATTGTTTCAGCGATTCAATCTTCGCGTCATCTTCTGCTTTTTATAGCAGGTTTTGTAGCATTCCGCAAACAGCGTTCAGCTATCAGCTTTGTTCAGTGAAAGCAGCCATATGTTTTTTATCTTCGATCAGAGTTGATGTTTCGGAGTACCTCAATATAATACCATCTTGAATCTAAAAACTGTCCGTTGATAGTTCACTTTTATTTTGTTATGAACTATTCACCGCCTCAAATCAGTCTTTACCGGATGATTTCATTGAGAAACCGGACAAACATGCTATCAGTTTGGTGAAGATTATGGACGGGTTAGCTCACTCAGGGTGGGTTTCGCTAATTACCCCACACTCTTAATGTTAACTGACTCATTAGGGATCCCATGGCGATATATGTAGTCGATCACCCACTGGTGAAACACAAAGTCGGCTTAATGCGAGAAAAAGATTGTTCGACCAAAGACTTCCGGGCACTGGCATCAGAAGTTGCTCGATTATTGACCTATGAGGCCACCAAGGATTTGGAGACTGAAGTTAAAACTATTGAGGGTTGGGCATCTGCCGTTGATGTGGAACTGATCAAAGGTAAGAAAATATCCATTGTTCCAATCCTTCGAGCCGGTTTGGGAATGATGGATGGCGTACTGGATATGGTTCCTTCCGCCAAAGTGAGCGTCGTCGGATTTTATCGAAATGAAGAAACCTTGGAACCGATTAAGTACTATGAAAAGCTCACCAGCAAAATCGATGAGCGTATTGTGCTGATTTTGGATCCGATGTTGGCAACCGGCGGTACTTTGACGGGAACGATTGACTTACTCAAAAAGGCGGGCTGCGTAAGGATTAAGGGCTTGTTTATCGTGGCTGCCCCGGAAGGAATCAAACGCATTGCGGAAGCACACCCGAATGTTGATATCTATGTCGCGTCAGTCGATGAACGATTGAATGATGTTGGATACATCTTGCCCGGATTAGGAGATGCCGGTGATAAGATTTTTGGAACGAAGTAAGTTGATGGCGTGCAACATCATACCAAATGACGGAAGCATTCTCGTTTGGAAAATGCTACCGGGTATTCTTTCTGTTTCTGTGCTTTTTCCCCCGTTGCTCTTGCTCAATTCTTCCCCGCCGCGCTTTTTCCATCTTAACCCAGGAATCACGCAATGTGACGGATCGGTTGAAGACCAAATGTCCTCCAACGGAATCCTTGAAATCCACGCAAAAATAACCTTGGCGTTCAAATTGAAAAAAATCTTCGGATTTTGCCATCTTTAAGTATGGTTCCAAACGGCTTTCCCTTAAAACTTCGACAGAGTTTGGATTCAGATGTTCTTTAAAATCGATGCCATCTTCGCCGCCAAAGGGATTGGCTTTTAAGAACAGTCGATCATATAAACGAATTTCAGCCGGAATCGATTGCTCAACAGAAACCCAATGAACAGTTCCTTTCACTTTTTTCGTTGATTTGCCTGTCCCGCTTTTGGTATCGGGATCATAGCTGCATCGTAATTCCACAATATTACCCGTATCTGAATCCTTAATCACTCTTTCACATTTGATGATGTACGCATACCGAAGTCTGACTTCACCGCCATGTTTCAACCTGAAGTATTTTTGGGGAGGGTCTTCCATAAAATCATCTTGCTCAATATAGATCTCTTTCGAAAACGGTATAATCCGAGATCCCATCGCTTCATTATTGGGGTGAAAAGGAGAGTTGAGCTCTTCTACTTGTCCGTCGGGATAGTTTTCAATCACAACTTTTAATGGTTTGAGTACTGCCATCACGCGAGCCGCTTTCGCGTCCAAATCATCTCGAACGCATGTTTCCAAAGTGCTCATTTCGATATGATTTTCTTTTTTGGTTACGCCAATGCGATCACAAAACACCCGAATAGCGTTGGCGGGGTATCCGCGACGTTTCATACCCATTAGTGTTGGCATTCGGGGATCATCCCATCCATTCACATAATTTCCGTCCACCAGTTCTTTGAGTTTTCGCTTGCTGGTTATTGTATAATTGAGAATCAAACGAGAAAACTCAATTTGCTGAGGGTGGCAGGGAACATCCAATTGATCTAAGATCCAATCATAAAGAGGGTGGTGATCAGCGAATTCCAGTGAACATAAGGAGTGTGTGATCCCTTCGATAGCATCTGACAGACAATGGGTAAAATCATAGAGCGGATAAATACACCAGGTATCACCTGTTCGATGATGGGGCACTTTTAAAATCCGATAAATCACCGGATCTCGCATATTGATATTGGGCGATGACATATCAATTTTAGCGCGCAGGACATGGGCTCCATTTTCAAACTCACCGGCCCTCATTCGTTTGAATAAGTCCAGGTTTTCCTCAATGGATCGATCCCGATAAGGACTATTCTGCCCCTGTTCTTTCAGGGTGCCTCGTTGGGAACGAATTTCCTCAGGAGTTAAACTACAAACAAATGCTTTATCCTTTTCGATCAATTCAATGGCAAATTCATAGAGTCGGTCGAAATAATCGGAGGCATGTCGTAGTCGATCTTCCCAATCAAATCCCAGCCACCGCACAGCACTTTTGATGGACTCCATATTTTCCTGGCTCTCTTTAAGGGGATTGGTGTCGTCAAATCGCAGGAAGGTTTTTCCTTTGAACTGATTGGCCACATCGAAGTTCAGGCAAATCGATTTGGCATGGCCGATATGTAAAAAACCATTGGGTTCAGGTGGAAATCGAGTGACTACCTGCCCGCCATTTTTCCCCTTTTTTATATCGTTGGTAATGATATTCTGAATAAAGTTGGGGGGGGCGGCATTTTCGTTATTTCCTTCCATTTGTCCTTGTGAATGCGGGTAGGTTAAATGATTTAAAGCGCGCTGAGACTGATTCTGCGGGAATAATCGCTCATAATCACAGAAAGTATCGGAATATTGACACATCTTCAAGCAGAAACATCAGTGAAATTGGAAGATAGCATTTTCTGAGGATTAAACACTACCTGAATTCTGCAAATTGTCAACATGTTAACCCAAATAATCAGGATTTAGTTCCTGGAAAACGGGGTTGAATGAAAAACTGTCTTGGCACTTGACATTGGAGAACACTATAAGATATTAAGCGCTTGATGAAAATTACAGGCAAGTGTATTTAAACAATCGCTGTGTTAATGTTACTATGGTATGGATCTTTGCTTAATAAAAACTATTCCAAAATACTGACTGTGTTTGGCACTCGTCCGGAAGCCATTAAAATGGCCCCTTTGGTTCAGTATTTTAACTCATCTGACCAATTCATTCATAAAGTATGTGTAACAGGGCAGCATAGAGAGATGCTGGATGATGTGCTTAATCTGTTTGAGATTAAGCCTGATTTTGATTTGAACCTTATGGCGCCAAATCAGAATCTTGGTGATATAACCAGTATGGTTTTGTTGGGGATGCGGAAGGTTCTTGAAGGTTTTAAGCCTGACATTTTATTAGTTCATGGCGATACTTCAACGACTTTCGCGGCGGCATTGGCAGCCTACTTCAATCAAATTCCGGTGGGTCATGTCGAGGCGGGTTTGCGCACCGGGGACATTTATTCTCCGTGGCCAGAGGAGGCAAACCGCAAGCTGACGAGCGCTATTACCCGGATTCATTTCGCATCCACCATTTTTGCTAGAGAAAATTTGATTGCCGAGGGTGTGAAAGATGAGAATATTTTCGTTACAGGTAATACTGTTGTAGATTCTCTGTTTATGGCACTGGAAAAACTACCCCATTTGAATTCCGATCCGGGTCGAGAGTATGCATTTCTTAATGAGGATAAAAGGCTCATTCTTGTTACAGGCCATCGTCGTGAAAATTTTGGAGAGGGACTTGAGAGAATTTGCAAGGCGCTCTTGTCAATCGCTCAAAAACATGATGATTGCGAAATACTCTACCCGGTCCATTTAAACCCCCAAGTTCGTGCACCGGTAAATCAATTCCTGAGGGGAATTGATAACATCCACATCATTGAGCCGGTAGGGTATCTGCATTTTGTTTACCTTATGAATCGTTCGCACCTGATCCTGACTGATTCAGGCGGCATTCAGGAAGAGGCGCCGTCTCTTGGTAAGCCAGTCTTGGTTATGCGAGAAACAACCGAACGCCCTGAGGCGGTCAGGGCCGACACAGTGAAACTGGTAGGAACTTCCATCAAGAAGATTGCGGAAGAGGTCGATAAATTGCTCAAGGACGACGCTGCCTATCAAAAAATGAGTGAAGTGCATAACCCTTACGGGGATGGAAATGCCTGTATGAGGATCGCAAATGTGTTGGCAGGACAAACAAGTGAAAACCAGTTCCACCCTTAAATTAAAGTATATATTGACAATTACCATAAACAAAAAAAAGGATGATCAAACATTTGAGTACTACAATAATATTTGATAAAGTTTCAGTAGTAGGTTTGGGTTATGTTGGCCTTCCCACTGCTGCTGTAATCGCGTCACGAAAAGTGAAAGTTGTCGGTGTAGATGTCAATCAGCATGCCGTAGACATTATCAATCAGGGCAATATCCATATTGTTGAGCCCGAGTTGGATACCTTGGTACATTCCGTGGTTAAAGACAATATTTTGTGGGCAACAACCAAACCTGAGCCTGCTGATGCTTTTCTGATTGCCGTGCCGACCCCATTTAAAGACAACCATGAACCGGATTTATCCTTTATTGAGCAGGCTTCGAAAGCGATTGCGGCGGTACTCGAAAAAGGGAATTTGGTCATATTGGAGTCCACTTCACCTGTCGGCGCCACAGGACAAATGTCAGTCTGGATGGCGGAGTGCCGCCCGGACCTGACTTTTCCTCATTCACATGGTGAAAAATCAGATATTCGTGTCGCGTATTGCCCGGAACGGATTTTGCCCGGTCGAATTGTTCGGGAGCTTGTTGAAAATGATCGGGTGGTGGGAGGAATGACACCGGCCTGCTCGAAAGCGGCAACCGCATTATACAAGATCTTCGTTCAGGGTGAATGTATCGCGGTGGATGCCCGTACAGCAGAGATGTGCAAGCTTACGGAAAACAGCTTTCGAGACGTCAATATCGCTTTTGCAAATGAACTTTCCAACATTTGCGATCAATTGGACGTTGATGTCTGGGAACTCATTCAGCTTGCGAACAGGCATCCACGTGTCGAAATCCTACAACCGGGTTGCGGTGTTGGTGGGCATTGTATCGCGGTCGATCCCTGGTTTATAATATCTAAAACTCCAGAAGAAGCGAAGCTGATGCGCTGCGCGCGTGAAACCAACGACAGTAAACCAAACGTAGTAACTAATGCCATCATATCGCATGCAAAACACCTAAAAACAAAACAAATTGCTTGTCTGGGTATCACATATAAACCGGATATCGACGATTTGCGCGAAAGCCCCGCGTTAAAAATCGTACTGAATCTGACGCATATGGGGTATCGTGTGAAGGTGGTAGAGCCTAATATTGATACGCTTCCTGAACTATTGGATACTGCTGGGTGTCAACTTGTGTCCCTTGAAGAAGCTCTTCGAGAAAGTAAAAAGCAGCTAATTGCTGTATTGGTTGCCCACAAAGAGTTTAAGGCTTCGAAGGAACTTCGCAGCATCGCGGCACTATATTCTGCAACACCCTTAGTTGACCGGTATGTTTCATATGTCTGAGTACAAAGAAACAGATAAAAACACATCAAAAAAAAGAATGCATAAGAATGTTTGCACGCTGATTGATGACCATGGGCAGTATAAAATATTTCTTCCTAATGCCTCCACAGATTACATTCAGAAAAAGATCGATACTGAAAGGCAGCCTTATGAATTACCGATGCTCAAAGACATCCAAGGACGGCTTGAGACAGGTGATCTTGTACTCGATATTGGCGCTAACATTGGTAATCATACACTTTATCTTGCTGCTACCACAGGCTGTAAAATTGTTGCGTTTGAACCCAACAAAAACCTAACAGATGCTTTACTTGTAAGTGTTGACTTAAATGGTTTCGGAGATCGTATCACCGTTCACACTCTTGGGCTGGGTAACGAAAAATCAAAGGGGCATTTTTCACGCGAAATACCTGATAATCTGGGGGGTCAAGATATCGTACTGGGCAAGGGGGACATCGACGTGATTCCTCTGGACAGCTTCAAGTTTGACCAACAGGTCAAATTGATCAAGATAGATGTAGAGGGGATGGAACTTGCCTGCCTGCAGGGCGCAGAATCTTTGCTGCGAAAAGACCGTCCGCTAATTTATGTTGAATGCCGTTTCGAAAGAGACTTCCACGAAACTGCAAACTGGCTAGATAGCCGGGATTACAGATACTGGGATACATTCAACGCTACACCAACCCACTTGTTCCGCCATAGTGCACAGATTGATATTGAACACCTTATTTCGCGCTTACAATT
>CAZJUM010000049.1:9877-15531 GCA_964549175.1 uncultured Pseudomonadota bacterium
AAATTCAGAAAAGGTTAATCAATACACGTAGCAGCGTGACGTACCAGGTTGGATATCAGTTCAAAAACGCGACAACATCTCTGGGCAATTTTGTGGGTTTGCCGTTCAGATTGTGGCGCCTTTATAGACAAGCAAAGAAACAACAAAATAAATCGCGTCAAAAAAATACTCGGCCAAACAAAACTGCCAAATCTCAAACACCAATACGCTCGTTACAAGGAGAAAGGCGTAGTTTCTCAGCTCCAATTCCAATCGAAGGTGCCGATCGATCAAATGCTTTGATTATCAAAGGTGCCAATAATAATATTAAAATCGCCTGCATTATGGATGATTTTACTTTCAGTTCATTCTCTCCAGAATGTAATTTATACAACCTCACTCCCAATAGATGGAAAAGTGAACTGGAGTCGTTCAAGCCTGAAATGCTGTTTGTTGAATCCGCGTGGGAAGGCAAAGACGAAGCCTGGCACGGCAAGATAAGTAACAATAGTAAGGAATTGCAAGATATTGTTCAGTGGAGTCGTGATCGCTCTGTACCAACAGTATTCTGGAACAAGGAAGATCCGGTTCATTTTCATAGCTTCCTGAACACTGCAAAACAGTTTGATCATGTATTTACCACCGATATAGACTGCATAGGCCGATATAAAGCCGCGCTCGGACATCACCGAGTTTATCTTCTTCCATTCGCCTGCCAGCCGACGATGCATAACCCGATCGAACTATATGAGCGTAAAGATAAGTTCAGCTATGCAGGAGCCTATTACCGGCGCTACCCCGAACGCACGCGTGATCTGGAGAGTTTTCTTGATGCCTTGCCGAATTTCAAGCCGGTTGAGATTTATGACCGAAATTACGTCAAAAGAAATCCGAATTATCAATTTCCAGACAAATACGCTCCCTTGATCGTTGGAAATTTGCCGTTCGACAAGATTGATCAAGCTTATAAAGGTTACGAATATGCGATCAACCTAAACTCAATGAAACAGTCTCAGACTATGTTTGCTCGACGCGTTTATGAGTTACTGGCATGCAACACAATCACTGTAAGCAATTTTTCCAGAGGATTGGAACTGTTATTTGGTGATCTTGTTATCAGCTCGGATGCTGGCGATGAGGTTGCAAAGCGTTTGCAGGCGCTGACAGCTGACAAGGAGACCACGGGCAAGCTTAAGCTTGCGGCACTGCGTAAAATAATGCAGGAAAACACCTATGAACATCGCTTGAATTATATTCTTTCCAAAATAAACAGCGCTTCCAAACCGAAATATTCTTTGCCCTCTATTGCCGTATTGGCCAGAGTGACAACACCTGAAGAGTGCGGACGGATTATTGAGCAGTTTGAGGCGCAAACTCACGAAAATAGACTCTTGATATTGGAAGTTCCCACTGAGTTTGAAGGAGAAAACAGCAGTCACATTTCCTATCTCCGTAAAGCGCAGTCTGAACATAGCTTTATAAAAGATGTTATTGATAGCTGTACATGGATCGCAAGCATGTTGCCCGAGGACTACTATGGTCCGAATTATTTGCTGGATATCGCAGTTGCTACAAAATACAGCAATGCAGATCTAATTGGCAAAGCTGCATATTTTCAAGCAAAAGGTGATCATTTAGAGATACGGCAATCAAATGTTTCGTACCGTCCGACACAAACATTCCTTGCGCGACAAGCAGCTGTCAAAATAAATGATGAAATATTAAATTTGAAAGTGACATCATGGATAGATAAAGTGCCGCGCAGGCGGCTTAAAAGCGAAAACGGGCTGGCAATTGATCCCTATAACTACTGCCGTAGCATACAAAACACACCATTAGTGACGATCAAAGAGCGCGTTAACGACCTTCCCGCACTCGATATTGGCCTAAGCATCGATCACTTGCAGGAACTCGCCGAAGGCATAGCCCCTTCTGAGAACTCCTCCGAAGGAAAATTGTTTGACCTCCTGCAATTAGCCGAATTGCTTGGTCCTTCCAAATCGAAAAATGTTGATTTGACCGCCAAAAAATCAGCACTGAGTCTGACGTCGCGCCTAGACGATGGCAGGCACGAGTATCTTTATGCCACGCGAGACTTGAAACCAGATGCGCTAACAGATGATCGGGAAATCAAGTGCTATATAGAAACCACTCCCGGCCTCATGGTCAGTCTTGTCATCTTATTTCTCGATGCACAAAAGCAACGCATTAGTCATGTGTTTTTCCCAATAAATTGCAACTCAACGGCTGGAATCCCCCCCGAAACAGAATATTTGCGGCTGGGGTTACGCGTGCTCGCTGCGGGTAAAACTAAAATAAAAAGCTTACTGCTTGAGCACCGCGATCTGGCACCTCCACTCGTGCTTGGTACGGCTCAGTACCTTTTGGTCACTAACCATTATCCAGCCTATCATAATCTCTATCGTAACGGCTTCGTACACAGCCGTGTTAAAACCTACAAGAAACATGGAGAAAGGGTCGACGTTTTTTGCCTGCAGCACGCAAAAGAACCTTTGAGTTTTGCTGAATTTGAAGGAGTAGGTGTGCTTACCGGTAATCCAGAAGCATTAAAGCGTGCGCTATCATCGGGTCGTTACAAAAGTGTACTCGTACATTTTCTTGACTCCCAAATGTGGACAGTTCTGGAAAAATATGTTGATTCTCTCAAAATTGTCGTGTGGATACATGGCGCTGAGATACAACCCATGCATCGCCGGGAATTTAACTATAATACTGACCCAGAGAGAAAAAAAGCAAAAATACTAAGCGATCAGAGAATGCGGTTCTGGCGAAGCATACTTAAGAAAATTCCCAAAAACCTTCACCTTGTTTTTGTATCGAACTATCTCGCCGATGAGGCGATGACAGATTTAAATATTAAGTTACCAGCTGAGAACGTTGCGATTATTCACAATCCAATTGATCCAGATTTATTTAGTTATGAAAAAAAACCTATTGAGCAACGAACCCAAATACTATCTATTCGCCCATTCGCTTCTGCAGTATATGCAAATGATTTATCTGTACGGGCCATACAGATTTTGTCAAAAAAAGTCTGGTTTGATGAGCTGGATTTTAGAATAATTGGAGATGGAAGACTATTCGATGAAACACTCAAACCGATTGAGCACTTTAAGAATGTTATTATTGAACGCGATTTTCTAAGGCAAGAGGAAATAGCGAAGCTGCACAAAGTATACGGAATTTTCTTGTGCCCGACGCGAATGGATTCACAGGGTGTATCTCGAGACGAAGCAATGTCTTCTGGTTTAGTGCCGATTACCAATGCAGTGGCTGCTATCCCTGAGTTTGTTGATAATCGTAGTGGTGTTCTTGCTCCCGGTGAAGATGCGCAAGCGATGGCTGATGGAATAGCTGATCTGTATGAAAACCCGAAAAAATTTCTGGCTATGTCAGCTGAGGCGGCGAGAAGAGTAAGAGCCCAGAGATCGTCAGAGAAAATTGTGTTGCTTGAAATGGAGCAATTTAGTGTTTTTGACCATGGAGACTCTGGTAAACATGGATAGCTTGGGTAAAGACCTTTCGCGATACCCTTTGCATAAAGGCATTAAAGTCGCCTTGCGATGGTATCTATCGGTCGGAGCAAAACTCTTTCGAGTTGTCCCCAAAGATACATCAGCGGTAGTATTTGCCACTTTGGCGTCCCAGTTTTTCTTGTTAGTGGCATTTTTCTTGCCACTAAAAGTGCTTATTCTGATTGGCAGGCCTGATATTCCAGCTTATTTCCCGCAAGCCTGGCAAACAGTGGAACGTGACAATCTAATAATAACCCTGACTGCCGGCACAGCCGGATTTTATCTGCTTCACCTTCTGGCGGAAAAGATCATAGTCCTTTTCTCGAAGAAAGGTGCGAACCGCTTGCTAGAAAAAAGCAAAAAAATAGGTATCTTTAAAAATCAGAATGACATCGCCATACGGGCATACCATCGCTATTCCCGCAGTTTAGCAAGCCTGGTCTTTGCTGGTCTTTCCTTTTCGTTCATAGGCGTCTTATATTTCAGACTGGTGCTGGTTATTTTGGCCTATGTGGCGATTGTTTTTGTTCTCATTTCACTCGTCTTTACGTTTATTAACAAATTAAGGGCAAAGCTGTCAGCAGATACTGCCGCCCTGGCAAAAGTGTTAGGGGCGGTCGGTTTTTTACTGGTCTTCACTTTTATGGTGGCAGACTTTATCACGAATCGTCCTCCCAATAGGATAACCGCTATCATTTGCCTTTTATTGGTTCGCCAGTTGATGCTTCGCCTGGCGGGGTTCGTCGTGGATATAGATGCCTTGTTTTCTAAACGCCTTCATATTGATGTTCTGTTCTTTCACGGAAAGAAATTTGCTGCAGAGCTGTCTCAACGCGATTATAATTTCTGGTCTTTGCTTGAGATGCCCTATAGAGACGAGTGGGTGACGAGTGTGTTGCGTGAAGTGGTTGCTCTTTCACCACAGAACGTTGAGTGTGTCTGGCACAAAGTCGGCATTAAAAATGTCGATGCGTTTGAGGTGAGTGCTTATGGGGATGCCGGTCAGACACTGGGCCATTATTTGTTTAAATTGTTTAACGATAATTGCCGTGTTCTGGCCCAAAACGAGGCCATTCTATTATCAGAATGTGCACCGTCCGATCTGGGCTCACTGCGGCTGTTGGGTGTCGATCAAGTCGAGAGCTATTATTGCCATGTGTTCGAGTGGACGAAAACGAAAGAATTATCTTCCGCTGAGTTTAAAATAAAACGCCAGGAAATCGCCACACGACTTCTTTTATACCCTCCACCAAAGAAACTTCTTAAACGATACAGCCGGTCCCGTCCCTTGTTAGGCCAGCGTTTGAATTGTGAGATTATTGCGCTTTTACGTTTAGTAACATCCAACTCGAAACAGCTAGAGCAATTAGCCGTTCTTGAGAAAAATCTACCGCTGATTCAAGATCGCCTGCGATCTTTACCGACACAGATTGTGAATCTGGATATGAGATCTTGTCAATTGAAATGCAGCGAGAGTAGTGATGCCTTGTTGATACATTGGGGACGGTGGAGCATTGAACCAGTTGGGGCGGGATGGCCTGTTCCAAACCGGCCGGTTGCGGATAAGCATCTCAATCAATTGGCTGCCGTCGTCGCGCAGGCGAAGAAAGAACGCGAAGACCTGATTCCGGTCATTGATACTGATATAAAACTGGCGGCGTTGATGTTCTTCTTTGAGCATGCCTTCAAATACAGGAAATACGACCAGGCATTAGAAACGGTAGCTTCTATTATCGTATGTCTTGAGAACGGAGATGCAGGGCAAGAGCTTGACGGGTGGGGAAATGGTGCTAATTAATATGATTGTCTGGAATGATTTCCGAAACGATGCCAGAGTATTAAAAGAAGCAGAAACTCTTCAGACTGCTGGCTATAAGGTAACAGTGTATGCGCTGCACACGCCTAATGTCACTCAGGAGCATGAGATTTTACCTGGAAACGTCCAAGTTATACGCGTGGCCCGCAGCCCTTTATGGAAACGGCGTAAAAAGCATCAAACGGCAAGTCGGACTTCACCAAACAAAAAAAGAGCATACGGTCCGGTTACAAAGCCCACGCTTAAAGCAAAACGACTGCGTCTTGTTGCGCGTATTTGGACCCACTCAATTTTTCTCTATCAACTAATTCGCTCTAAGCCAG
>CAZJUM010000050.1:0-15266 GCA_964549175.1 uncultured Pseudomonadota bacterium
CCATAGCTCTTCGAGACTATGGAGCCACCAGAGAGAAATTAGCTGAACAGTTACATTTTTTTAGCAATGTGTTGACAATCGTTTTATGTCATTCCAAAAAGACTATTCAACTTATTTGTTATCGAATTGACGAGAAATTTCAAATATCTTTAGCTAGCTTTTATCAATTATTTACGATAAAGTTATTCCTGACGCATCAGATATCAAAAACAATACTCACCTTTATTAAGAGAAATTTCATGTCACTCACATCAAAATTAAGAGTCGTCGAACATGCCGATCTGCTAAGAGTTCATGATCAGACCATTGCGGTTTTAGAAAAGACCGGAATCGCGTTTCATTCGGAAGAAGTGGTTGAAATATTTAAAGCAAATGGTGCCAAGGCAGATGGTCAAATTGTATACATTACGGCAAAAATGTTGGAAAAAGCTTTGGATTCGGTTCCTGAAAAATTTACCTGGCACGCTATTGACCCCCTGCAAAACATTACAATTGGCGGTGAACAGAATAGAGTTCATGTGATGATGGATCATGGCTCTGTGAATATTCAGGATATTGAGCAAGGTCGCCGCCAAAGTAAAATGGAGGATTTGATTAATTTATACAAACTTGGTCAGGCCAGTGAGCTTTGTACGGTTGTCGGGCAAACTCCGGTGGATCCTTCTGATGCTGATGCCAAGGTCAAGCACCTTCAAATTACGGAACAATTACTAAACCATAGCAACAAACCATTGATGTCGTACCCTGTCGCCACTCAGGCAGAAACACGGGATATATTTGACATGGTGGAAATTGTGATGGGGCAAGGATATTTGAGAAAACACCCGGCCGTTGGTGTGTCGGTATGTGCGCTCAGTCCTCTAAAATACGCGGTGGATTCCTGTGAAACGATGCTGACATACGCAAAAAACGGACAAGTGCTTATGGTATTAACCTGCGCTATGAGCGGTGTTACCGCTCCGCTTAGTTTAATGGGAACCGCGATCATGCAGAATGCTGAAATACTGGGTGGTCTGGTGCTTTCCCAGTTGATCAATCCGGGGACTCCTTTTGTCTATTCACCTGCTTCCGCTGTTCCGAATATGCAGACCGCGGGCTACATTACAGGGTCGCCGGAATCGAACCTGATTAACATCATCAATTTGCAAATGGCCAACGAGTTTTACCATATTCCCACGCGCACTATGGCAGGGTTAACCGATGCAAAAACAGTTGATTGTCAAGCGGGATTCGAAACCATGCAAAACTATTTCACATTGATGCTGTCCGGTTCTCACCTGATTAATGAATGTCTTGGAACATTGGACGCGATACTGACTGTGTCGTATGAAAAATTCATGATTGACGAAGAGATGATCAGTCGAATACTGAGAATTATGGAAGGCGTCCCCACCAGTGATGAGGATTTCGATATTGGTATCATTCAGGAAATCGGACAGACAGGCTCCTACTTAATGCATCCGAGTACTTTGGCAAAATGTCGCAGCATGTGGACCCCGGCGTTATCCGACTGGAATGATTATAACAAATGGGGAAAAAATGGTGCCGAAGATATCGTGACGCGAGGCAATCGAAAATACAAAGCAGTGCTTGAGCAAAGTCCTGATTCCATGCTGAAAAAAGAGCTGAGAGAATCACTGAGACGATTTGTGGATAGTCGACGTTAGAGTTCAAACAAAAAAATGCTTAGAGAGAGATCAGGAAAATAATGAATATTCTATAGTGCTTCGCGTTCGCGTTGACATCGCTCGGCTCTGTCTGTCATCGCGAGGCGTGAAACGATGTGATGATCTTTATTAGCGGTATCAGAGATGACCATCATCGCTGGTGTTCCTTTGCGATGATAAAGGACTCGACGCTAGCGCAAAACACTATCGTTTTATAATATTTGGAGTTAACAACACCAGTTCGTGTTTTCAATTCGTAATAATCAAGTTAAGAGGTACATTGTCATATGATTAAGCAAATACCAAGTAGTGCTCGTGTTGTAATTATTGGCGGGGGAATTATCGGGTGCAGTACCGCCTACCATTTAACTAAAATTGGCTGGAAGGATGTGGTGTTATTGGAACGTAAACTTCTTGGCTCAGGTACCACATGGGCGGCAGCCGGATTAGTGACCCAGTTGAGGCAAAATCGTCAGATGTCAAATTTGGTCAGGTATGCCACTGAACTCTATGGCAGCTTAGAAGCGGAAACCGGTATTCCCACGGGATATATCACAACGGGTGCCGTTACAATATGTCAAACCGACGCGAGGCATCGTGAGTTTAAAAGGAACGAAGCCATGGCCAGATCGTTTGGTGTTGATGTTCACGAGATTTCATTGAAAGAGGCAGAGGATTATGTACCGATGATGAGCACCGAAGGGGCTGTATCAGCATTTTACACACCGCTTGATGGTCAAACCAATCCGGAGGACACCACGCAATCATTAGCAAAAGGCGCACGACTCAATGGCGCTCAAATTTTTGAGAACATCAAAGTGACCGGTATTATTATCAAAAATGGTGAGGTGAAAGAAGTCAATACTGAGCTTGGTGATATTGCCTGCGAATATGTGGTTAATTGTTCCGGGATGTGGGGTCGTGATATGGGAAAAATGGCGAATGCCAGTATCCCACTAGCTGCCGCCGAGCATATGCATGCGGTGACAATGCCCATTGAGGGGTTGAAAGAAGTCTTCCCCAGTGTTCGTGATTTCGATGGTTACACTTATTTTAAGTCGGAAGGTGGTGCCATGTTATTGGGGGGGGTTGAACCAGTGGCAAAACCTTGGGGAAGAGAAGGGATCCCAAGTGGTATCAGCTTTCATCAGTTGCAAGAAGACTGGGATCAATTTGAGATTTTTATGGATTGCGCTTTCCAACGCTTTCCCTGTATTCAAGATGCCGAAATCAGACACCTGGAGGTCGTTCCGGAAAGCTTTACACCGGACACAGCGTTTATGTTGGGTGAAGTGCCCCATATACGGGGGCTTTTTAATAACTGCGGAATGAATTCCGTCGGTATTGCCAGTGCGGCCGGTGCCGGTCGAGCTTGTGCCCAATGGATGGATCAAGGATACCCGGAAGAAGAGCTCTGGCCGGTTGATATTCGGCGTTTTTTTTCCTGGCAGCAGAACATTGAATATGTTCATGACCGCGTGGTTGAGTCGGTGGGTGTCCTTTATCACAAGCATTATCCCAATCGGCAAAAGACAAGTGCGAGACCTGTAATAAAGTCACCATTCCATGACCGAATGGCAGAAGCCGGTGCCTGTTTTAGTCAAATTGCCGGTTGGGAAAGAGCGGATTGGTTCGCGCCCGCCGGAACCGATATCAAACATGAATATGACTGGGTGCGCCCAAATTGGTTCGAGCACCAGGGAGCAGAACACAAAGCGGTTAGGAAAGGTGTGGGGATGTATGATTTGACTTCTATGGGTAAATTTATCATCCAAGGCAAGGATGCTCTTGAAAACCTGCAATACCTGTGTGCCAATGATATCGATGTTTCTGTGGGACAATGTGTGTATACGCCAATTCTTAATGAACGTGGCGGTTTTGAGTGTGATCTGACAGTGACTCGGATCAGTGATAATGAGTACTTTATTGTTACCGCGGCCACCACGGTAGTCAGGGATCTGGATTATATGAGAAAACATTTCAGGAAAGACAGTCATGTCACGCTTACGGATGTTACTCACGGATACGCGATGCTGGCCATTATGGGTCCGAAATCCAGAGAGTTATTGGAAACTTTGACCCATGACGACCTGAGCAACGATGCGTTCCCCTATGGTACCGCCAAAGAGATCGATATCGCATACGCGCGTCCGTTGGCTATGCGCTTGTCCTATGTCGGTGAACTGGGGTGGGAGCTATATATCCCCACGAATTTTGCGCTGGCTGTTTATGATGCCATTATCCAAAAGGGAAAGGCGTTTGACCTGAAACTGGTCGGTATGCAGGCCGTAAATTCGCTGCGGATGGAAACAGGGTGTCGACATTGGGAATCGGATATAACTCCTGATGAGACGCCTTATGAAGCAGGACTTGGATTTGGTGTCTGTTTGGATAAAACGGATTTTATCGGACGGAATGCCCTGGTGAAACAAAAAGAGGAAGGCCTCAAACAAAAATTGGTAATGTTCACCTTAGAAGATCCTATGGCAATGATGTATCTCAACGAACCGATTTGGAGAAACGGCGAAATGGTGGGTGAGGTTGCTTCAGGTGCCTTCGGATTCATGGTCAATAGTTCTGTCGCGCAAGCTTATATTAAAAAACCGGATGGCAGTGTGATCGATCATCAATGGATTAAAGAAGGAAGCTATGAAATTGAAATCGAAGGCAATAAATTCCCGGCCAAGGTTCATCTTCGATCTCCATATGATCCGAAGAATGAACGAGTGAAGATGTAAGGGTATTTCAAATTTAGGATTGAAAATTCTAGATTTGTCTTTGGCTCCTCAAAGAGCCGTATTTAACAATTTAAAACGCCTATTCAATGAATTGTCTGTGTTAGCGAAGAATCTCATAGTCCGAGAGATCCTTTACTGGCGGATGGCAATAATGAAAAGCGTGATAGATTTAATTTAATGGAGGAGAAAATTTTATGATCAGAAGCTTATTTGCCGGAAAAGCAATGAGCGGAGGACTGCGCCTCAGCGTGCTAACAGACGATGAATTTGATCAAATCCACCAGGCGACTTTGGAAGTGCTGCTGAAAACCGGAATTTTTGTCGAGGATGAAGAGGCCATTGAGATATTTCGTACTGCTGGTGCCTTTATTGACAAGGAAAAGAAAGTTGTTCGATTTCCGGAGTTCATGGTAAATGACGCGCTGCAATCAGCCCCATCAAAATTTATCGCATGTGGTAGAACGCCTGAAAGAGATGTTTCTCTTGAAGCCAACCGAGTTGGGTTTACCAATTTTGGGGAGGGAATTATAGTGAAGTGTCCGAAAACAGGTGAGCTACGACAAACTGTAAAAGACGACATTCGTGATGTGGCGCGTCTCATTGACGCTATGGAACATATCGAAACTTACGAGCGCGCGTTGTTAGCCCACGACGTTCCCTCAGAAGTTTGCGCGTTACACAATGCGGAAGCGTCTTTGACCAATACCACGAAGCACCACTGGCTAGGGCCGGTAAACGGATATTGCACCCGAAAAATAGTGGATATGTGCGCGGCTGTGATTGGCGGGCACGAAGAACTTCGCGAACGTCCAATCATCACATTTAACACCTGTCCGGTTAGCCCTTTAAAGTTAGTACGAGATTGTTGTGAGATTATTATGGAAGGTGCTCGTGCCGGTGTTGGTGTGAATGTTCTTTCCATGGGAATGGCTGGTGGTTCTACCCCGGTTCACTTAGCAGGAACACTGATCGTGCATAATGCTGAGGTCCTGTCAGGATTAGTGCTTAATCAATTAGTGCGTAAGGGGTCGCCATTTGTTTATGGAAGCTCAACCACCGCAATGGATTTGAGAATGGCCACCGCATCGGTCGGAACCCCGGAATGTGGAGTACTCAATGCGGCGATTGCAAAAATGGCACAAAAATATCGATTACCCAGTTTCGTCGCCGGTGGCTAGGGCGATAGCAAACTAGGCGATGCTCAATCCGGCCATGAGAAGACATTGACCGGGCTGCTACCCGCATTGGCAGGTGCCAATGTGATATACGGCTTGGGAATGATCGAATCCGGGATTACTTTTGATTACGGACAATTGGTGATGGATAACGAGATCGCGGGAATGATTAAACACGCAGTGCGGGGAATAGCTGTGAATGACGCGACATTAGCGGTAGATGTAATCAGGGAGGTAGGGCCATTTAAAGATTTCCTTGCCCATAGAAGCACCTATGATTTTATGCGCAGTCAATCGCAATCGCAATTAATCGACCGAAAAATCAGGGATAATTGGGAAAAGCTGGGCAGTAAAGATCTCTATGAAAAATCTTGGGAAAAGGCCAATAAAATCTTAGAGGAACACCATCCGGAACCATTACCCGATAAGGTGATTAAGAAAATGAGAGATATTATTAATGACACGGAAGAAGAGTTAGGGGTTCCGATAAGTACCAAATAAGTATCATACGCTTTGATCACAGACCATTTTGCCTGGTGGTCACCTGCTATGGGTGGCACTCGTTCAGTTTTTTCGACACCGGGCAACATTGGATAGGGTTCGTGGAATCATTCGATTGAAACGAACACTGCAATTTTAATATCATTTAGGGAGAACAGATGAACGATGAGTCAAAAACCATTAATGAAAACGGAGAAAGGAGTGAGGGTAACGTCATTGACAGGATATTCGGAGCGACTGATCATGGGCTGTTTTGGCCGGTGTTTATAATACTGGCTGTCGCGCTCACCATTGTCTTTATCTCTCCGGAAGCGTCACAGAAGTTCCTGAATACTATCAAAAACGGTTTGTTGAAGTATTTTAGTTGGGGATTTCTACTGGGGGTTGCTGCCACAACGGCGTTTGCGCTGTATGTAGGATTTAGTAAATATGGCATGTTAAAGCTTGGGAAAGATGACGAAAAACCGGAATTCAGTTTTATGGCTTGGGTATCGATGCTATTCAGTTGCGGTATCGGAATTGGATTTATTTTCTGGGGTGTCGCTGAACCGCTTTATCATATGTATCAAGCTCCTCATGTGACAGACCCTGGCATTGCGGGAACGGCCGCCGCCATACCAATGGCCGTTCAGCTTACGATACTCGATTGGGGAATTCACGGTTGGGCGCTATTTGCTGTCGGCGGATTAGCGATTGCCTTCCCCGCCTATCGCCTGGGAAAGCCAATGACCATCGCGATGGGACTTTATGGTTTGATCGGGAATAGGGCAAAAAACGGAACGCTCGCGAAGGTTGTTGATGGACTGGGTGTAATCGGAACCATCGGTGGCAATGGAGCGTCACTCGGTATGGGAATGCTTTCCATTACTTATGCGTTGAGGCATTTGTTCGGGATTCACATCGATATTGGTGGCCAAGTGGTCACGATGCTATTGATCATCGCCGCGTACACCATCTCGGCGGCATCCGGAATTGATAAAGGAATCCGAATACTCAGCTTGACCAACATGTGGTTGGCCTTTTTCGTACTATTGTATTTGCTTTTCTTAGGACCAACTACTTATTTGTTAAATTTGGTCACTCAGGAATTTGGTGAGTACCTATCAAATTTTGTCAAGATGACATTCTGGAGTGACGCGGGTAGGCTGGAACAAAGGCCATGGTTAGGTTGGTGGGTTTTGTTTTACTGGCTGTGGTGGGTCACTTATATCCCTTTTTGCGGTGGGTTTATCGCTCGGATCTCACGAGGAAGAACGCTGAGGGAATACATCCTGGGTGTGATTATCGTTCCGGTGCTGATCACTATTCTTTGGTTTAGCGTGGTTGGTGGTTCCGCGTGTTATGTTGAGGCGACCCAGACCGCACCTTTATGGGAGACGATTCAAAAAGACAGCGGAGCGGGGATTTACATGCTGTTGGATCAATATCCGATAGGATTCTTTGTGAGTATCGTTGTGTTGTTTAATTTGGTCATTTTCGCGGTAACTACTTCTGATTCCGCTTCTTATTTTGTGGCTATGCAGATGGCAAAAGGGAATCCGAATCCTAAAGTGGCGATGAGATTATTATGGGGTGCTACCATTGGTTTAATCGGACTGATTTTCCAGTTCGCGGGTGGTCTGAACGCGCTTAAAGCATTGGCGATTGTGGTGGGAGCACCATTCTTTATCGTCGGAATTGCCTTTATATTCTCTTCATATAAAATGCTGAAAATGGCCGATAGAGGAGAAATGTAATTTCAAAAAGCGCAGGACATGAAGGAGAGTGGATAAAGCAGGTCTTTGTCCGCTCCTTTATGCGTCTGTCAGCAATGTATAACGCATCATATCTTTGGTAAAACAATGTGAGCTCTCAGACGCTGTATTTTGTCTGTATAAATGTGGATTGATATTGTAAGCCGCGGATAAGCCCTCATTGAAGTTCATTGATAAAGCCGATGGTGGCCCACACCATAACTCCCTCGGGCTTTGTTTTTTCTTAATTTAACCGCTTAAATTCAACCACTTATCAGATATGTGTCACTCCATCCATGAGTTAAGAAATCGAATAACAAACGCTCACTTTCTTGTTTTTCATAGCTACGGAAAGCTAAAGATAGGGGAGATAAACGCCATAGAATATATGGGCGATTCATAAAATAGCCGAGGGAGCTTTGAATTTGTACAAAGCTTCTTCCAATTTCTTTTGGAGGCAAAATGAATAGTAAATCGGAACTGTACTTCCCAAGTCAGGAAGCTCTTGATCAAGCGACGATAAAGGACTACCGGGACATGTATCGCCAATCTGTTGAGGATCGGGAAGGTTTTTGGGCGGAACAGGCAGAACATCTGGAATGGTATCGGAAATGGGACAAAGTGCTGGATGATAGCCAGGCACCTTTTTACAAATGGTTTGTCGGCGGAAAGACGAACATCATCCATAATGCCATCGATCGCCATGTGAAATCGGCCAATCGCAATAAATTGGCGTTGATTTGGGAAGGTGAGCCCGGAGACGTTAAAACCCTGTCTTATTTTGCCTTGAATCGTGAGGTCTCAAAGTTTGCCAATATCCTGAAAAGCATGGGGGTTAAGCGAGGTGAGATTATCAGCTTGTACATGCCTCAAATTCCTGAGCTGGTTTTGGCGATGCTGGCCTGTGCTAAAATTGGGGCTATTCACAGTGTGATTTATGGTGGTTTTAGTCATGAGGCTTTGGCCGATCGAATCAATGATGCCAAAAGTCGAGTTCTGATCACGGCGGATGGCGGTTTCCGTCGAGGAAAGCCGGTTCATTTAAAAAAGATTGCCAATAAAGCCATGATGCAGTCGCCGACTATTGAGGTGTGTATAACCGTTAGAAGAATTGGTGATAAGGCGTTTAAGAAGGAAAAAACATCTGATGGCTTCCAATGTCCCTATCATAATCAGGCTCCGGAGGAAGAGCCAGTCCACATGGAAAACGATCGGGATTATTGGTATCACGACTTATTGAAACTGCCGGTGGCCAGTCCTAAATGTGAAACTGAGGAGATGGATGCCGAGGATATGCTGTTTTTATTGTACACCTCCGGCAGCACCGGCAAACCCAAAGGATTGGTGCACACTCATGGTGGTTACAGCGTTTATACCTCGACCACACATCGCATGGTGTTTGATATTAAGCCCGAAGATCGATTTTGGTGCGCGGCTGATCCTGGGTGGATTACAGGTCACAGTTATCTGGTGTACTCCCCGCTTATCAATGGTACCACGATTATGCTCTATGAAGGTGCTCCCAATCATCCCTACCCTAACCGCTGGTGGCAGATGATTGAAAAGTACGGTGTATCAATTCTCTATACATCGCCAACAGCCATCCGAGGTTTGATGCGTTACGGGGATACCTGGCCAAGTCGGCATGACCTGAGTTCATTAAGATTGTTAGGATCCGTCGGAGAGCCCATCAATCCGGAGGTTTGGAAATGGTATCATAAAGCTATCGGAAATAATCAATGTCCGATCATGGACACCTGGTGGCAAACGGAAACCGGAGGATTTATGATCACTCCGTTACCGGCCTCACCGCTTAAACCGGGATCAGCCAGTAAACCGTTTCTGGGTAATGAGTGTGGTGTGGTTGATCAAAACGGAGAGGACTTGGCACCGGGCGAAGAAGGCGCTCTTGTCATTAAAGCACCCTGGCCGGGCATGGCCCGCACTATTTTCGGTGATCCCGAACGTTACATAGAAACCTATTGGAAACGTTTTAAGCATAAAGGATGGTACGATGCCGGAGATGCCGCCCGAATCGATGAGGATGGATATTATTGGATTATCGGTAGAACGGATGATGTTATCAAAATTAGCGGATATCGATTGGGAACGGCTGAGATCGAAAATGCTGTTGTGGCCCACCCCTCAGTGAGTGAGGCCGCCGCCATCGGACTACCGGATGATCTCAAAGGTAATGTGATTCACGTTTTCGCGATCTTGAATCAAAATATTGATGGCGATATGAGATTGGAGCAGGAACTGAAGCAGCATGTCAGGGAGTTTATGGGGCCAATTGCTATACCTGAAAAAATCATCTTTGTTGAGCAGCTACCAAAAACAAGAAGTGGAAAAATCATGCGTCGTGTTTTGAAAGCGAGAACACTCGGACAGGATGAAGGTGATTTAAGTACATTGGAAGAATAGGATTTTTCATTTAAATCCAATCGATGGAAAGGTATGAACTAAAGAAACTCATTCCTGCAAACCTGAGTCAAACAATTGTATTATGCATACATAGGACGCGAGCATTTGGTCTATATCAAATCAGTTTGGACATTTCGGTGGAATTAAAAAGTCGATCGGATGAAAAGGCGTTTGTTATCGGCCATTTTAAGGGTTTGCCCCTAGCGCTACTCACCGCAGGCGAATTCGAATTGGCACAACCAACCCAGCATCATATTTCGGATGATCAATTAACTCATTCCCGTTGTTTTTTGTCTTATATTACTGATTGGTATCGCATTTTGAAAACTCTTGGGTTCGTGTTGTGACAGTTCGTGACATTTTTTGAGTTTTGGGGAATAATTCACCATACTTATATCAGGATATCAATCTAATTGATTTGGGCATAGATGCTAGATCCGCTAAAGTGACCCCAACATTAAAACTGAATTGACAATATTCCCTGATCATTAAGCAAGAGGAAGGAAACAACATGTATAACGCAACTTCATCAGAATCCACAGCGACCAACCGTTTTGTGCCTGATCGCGGCATTCAAAAACGAATCTTGAAGGCCACTGACATCCGACAGATGATGGATCGATATCATTACTCTGACGATATTCAAGCCATCATTGAAAAAGAAAAACTATTGCCTGTGGGTCTGCTTGCCAGATTGCAGTCGGTTTATCCTGAAGATTCAGCTTTTTTACAAACGTCCAAATTCTTATTTACTGATCAAGAGCATTATTCAGGACTTGCCGGTTTTAAGCAAGTTATTGAGATTTTAGAAAAAAATGGTGTGGATATTGGGCGTATCAAAGAGCGCGAGCTGTTTATTAAAGTCTATCGATTTTTGGCAACAAAACATGCCTTGAATGCCATTAATTGGGAAAACTTCGAAAAAGACACAATATTTCACTTGGTGATTCCACAGCCGGGTATGATCGCCAAAGAGACGACTGAAGCGTATTTAGCGGCAAAAACAGAAGAAGAGCGGAATACAATCATCGACGCTTACATGAAAAAAACGAATCCGCACGATGGCAAGCAGCAGCTCAATAAGCCTTGGTTTGAGAACGACCGCGGTGAAGTAGAGTTTGTTGAGGGCAGTCAGCATAAATATCCCCAATGTCAGTTGATTTTTGATAAAAGCACCCAAAACTGTTTTGCGTTTTGCGGCTATTGCTTTCGACATGCCCAAGTGCGCGGTGACGAGGATATGTTTCTACAGAAAGAGATCCGACAAGTTCACGACTATTTAAAAAGACATAAAGAAGTGACCGACATGTTGATTACGGGTGGCGACGCCGGATTTATGCCAGTGACGCGACTTGAGCAATATGTCACACCGATTATGGAAGATGCGGAATTGTTCCATATTCGCACAGTGCGGTTGGGGAGCCGAGTCCTTACATTTCATCCTGAAATGATTTTAAGTCCAAAATTTGATCGCATGTTGGCTCTATATGATAAAATGGATGAAGCCGGGGTGCAACTGGCTTGGATGGCTCACTTCTCAACACCGCGAGAAGTGTTAAATCCAAGCACTGTCGCGGCAATACGTCGACTTCAGGCCCATGGTGTGGTGGTGAGAAGTCAGAGTCCGATGATGAATCATGTCAGTCTTTTTATGGACGATGAGGGTAAGTTAGATGTCGATCGATCAGCCCAAAACTGGATTGATTTGGCTAATATTTTAGCCACCATGAAAATCGGTTTTCATTCCATTTATTGTGCCCGACCCACCGGTGAACATCATTACTTCACAGCGCCATTGGTTGATATGAACAAAGTATTCCATAAAATTTATCGATCATTGGCGTCCATCAATCGTCCTTCACGGCATTTGTCCATGACCTCGTCAGCAGGTAAGGTGTCGGTTATGGGGACGGCTGAAGTTCATGGTGAGATGGTATTTGCCCTGAAGTTCACTGAAGCGCGGAATATGAAATGGCTTGATAAAGTGTTTTTGGCAAAATATGACGACAAGCAAAACATTGTTGAGTTATTAACACCTTATGATTCGGATTCTTTTTTTTATGAGGATGAATTAAAAGAAATCGAAAAAAACCTGCGAGAGACACTTGAGAAAAGGCTTTTGAAATAATGATTTTTTCTCATACTTCTATTCTTAAACCTGGGACGCTTGAAAAATATGATCGACAAAACAATACGGACAACAGCTGAGGCGGTTACCGATATACAGGACGGAGCCATCATCATGATCGGAGGATTCGGGGAAGCCGGCAGCCCGATTGAATTGATTCACTCACTGATTGATCATGGCGCGAAAAACTTGACAATAGTAAGTAATAACACAGGGAGCGGTAATGTGGGACTTGCCGCGTTGATCGAAAACGGGGGTGTGAGTAAAATGATTTGCTCATTTCCGAGAACCGCCAATTCAGTGGTTTTTCCCGAGTTATATCACGCCGGAAAAATTGAGTTGGAATTGGTTCCTCAAGGCACTCTGGCAGAACGGATTCGAGCTGGTGGTGCGGGAATACCCGCGTTTTATACGCCTTCCTCGGTAAACACGCCTTTGGCCGAAGGTAAAGAAACCCGTACCTTCAATGGGCAAACTTACGTGATGGAATATGGTATTCGCGCCGATTACTCTTTGGTAAAATGCAAAGCGGCTGATCGGCACGGCAATTTGATTTATAACAAAACCGCGCGGAATTTTGGCCCGATCATGTGCACAGCGGCGGAAACTACCATTGTTCAAGCTGAACAAATTTTAGCTCCGGGAGGAATTGATCCTGAATGTGTGGTAACCCCGGGCATTTTTGTTAACCGAGTCGTTAAAGTTGAGGAACCGGCTCATGAATCTCAATTGGTCAAAGAAGGAAGGAGATACCCATGACAGAAACAACAGGATGGTCACGCCCGCAAATGGCGAGGCGCGCGGCACTTGACATCCATGATGGCGCCTATATCAATTTGGGTATCGGAATACCCGAAATGGTGGCCGGTTTTGTCCCAAAAGGGCGTGAGGTGATTTATCACACCGAAAACGGACTGCTGGGAATGGGGCCAGCTCCGGAACCGGAAAATACAGATCACGAATTGATTAATGCTGGAAAAAAACCGATCACCGCAATTCCCGGTGCCGCGTTTTTTCACCATGCGGATAGTTTCACGATGATTCGAGGTCGTCATATCGATATTTGCGTACTGGGAGCGATGCAAGTATCCCGCGAGGGCGATCTGGCCAATTGGTCCACAGGAGCGCCTGATGCCATACCAGCTGTCGGGGGGGCCATGGATTTGGTGGCAGGTGTCAAAACAATTTATGTGATTACCCAGCATACAACGAAGACTGGCGACCCTAAACTTATGGATAAGTGTACTTACCCCTTGACGGGGAAAGGTGTCGTTGATCGAATTTACACCGATTTAGCGGTGATTGATGTAACTCCGGATGGCCTGCTGGTGCGGGAACTCGCCCCGGGAATCTCTTTGGACCATGTGCGAGCAAGGACAGGAACGCCTCTGGCGGCTCATCCGGAATTAAGCTAATCCACAGGCACACAAAAACTTAGCGGGCTTCGTTGTTTATTCATTATGAAGCTCGCTTGTCCCCTAACTCATCTGCCCGGACTCAATAAATTGAGCTATTCTCATCTAATATGAATACAGAATCCAGCGCCGCTGCCAAGCATGGTGAAGCACTTTTTGAGGAAGCATGTCAGGTTATACCTGGCGGTGTCAGCCGCAATACAATTTTTCGTCGACCACATC
Source organism: uncultured Pseudomonadota bacterium (assembly GCA_964549175.1). Classification (GTDB taxonomy): domain Bacteria; phylum SAR324; class SAR324; order XYD2-FULL-50-16; family XYD2-FULL-50-16; genus CAZJUM01. The sequence continues at coordinate 14,004 of CAZJUM010000050.1, forward strand.
CCTACTATGTTGAGAAAGCATCGGGATGTTATGTGACGGACATTCATGGTGTCGAACGAATCGATTTTGCCAATAATATGGCGTCTCTGATTCATGGTCACGCTGATCCGGCGATCGTTCACGCTGTGACTGAGCAACTCCAAAAGGGAACAGCGTTCACCATGGCTACCGAAGCGGAAATTCGTTTCGCCAGATTGCTATGTGATCGTGTAACCGGGATTGAGAAAATTCGATTTGTGAACTCAGGAACGGAAGCCGTTATGGCTATGATGAAAGCTTCGCGCGCTTATACCGGTAAATCAAAAATTGCCAAAGCGGAAGGCGCGTATCACGGGGCATATGATTATGCTGAAGTCAGTCAAACAGCCGGACCGGATAATTGGGGGGATGAAAATCGCCCCAATAGCGTACCGGTTGCCAACGGAACATCCCAAGGCGCGTTGGATGATATGGTCATCTTTCCTTTTAACGATGTTGAGCGTACTCTCGCGATTCTGGACCGGCATGCCGGAGAGATTGCCGGCGTCTTGATTGATCCGCTACCCCATCGTGTCGGACTGATTCCGGTCACTGACGAGTTCACCTCCGCGGTATACAAGTGGACCAGAAAGAACGGAGCCTTGCTCCTTTTCGACGAAGTCATCACTTTGCGAACTCAATATGGCGGCGCGCAAGAGCGATATAAGGTATCCCCTGATCTGACAGCTATGGGAAAAATGATTGGCGGCGGGTTCCCGGCGGGGGCTTTTGGAGGAAAAAATGAGGTGATGAGAGTTTTGGATCCCACGGAACCGAAAGTACTATTGCCTCTCTCCGGGACTTTTTCGGCGAATCCTATCACCATGACGGCCGGGCGAATCGCTTTGGAGTTATTTGACAAAGAAGCCGTAAACCGCCTGAACGGACTTGCTGATCGAGCGAAAAGACAGATCACCGAAACCATTCAAACCGCGGATATTCAAGCCTGTGTTACAGGTACCGGTTCTATGTTTAGGGTTCATTTGAAAGCTGAACCACCTGAAAATTATCGATCCGCCTGGATTGATAAACAAACGACGGGCCATTTAAAGCAACTACTGAATTATCTCTATGAAGAGGGGGTAATGATGATCAATACCTGCTCTGCGGCATTGTCAACGGCGATGACGGAAAAAGAGATTGATCGCTTAAGCGATGCCATGTTAAACGCGTTTAGAAAGTTAAAATCAACGTAATTGTTCAGCTAATTTCTCTCTGGTGGCTCCATAGTCTCGAAGAGCTATG
>CAZJUM010000051.1:0-14720 GCA_964549175.1 uncultured Pseudomonadota bacterium
TAGCTCTTCGAGACTATGGAGCCACCAGAGAGAAATTAGCTGAACAGTTACAAATATTCTTAATATGCTTGTTAATAGCCGGAGTTTGGGTACCGAAAATCAATGATATCTGTTTTTGTGTCAACCAAACGGTTTCATCTTTGAGTTGGATATTCAGTTCCACTTGTCCGTCTGTGGATCGATATATTTCAATGGCATGTTCCATTAGTTGTCTCCAAAACTTACCAGTTTCTTCAACAATCCTTCGGTTTCCGATTCCAGCCTTAAGATATCAGCGGTCACTTTCTCCAACGAACGCAACGGTTTATGCTGGTAAAAGTACTTGTTAAAACTGATCTCATAGCCGATTTTGGTTTGATTCAGATTAATCCAGGCTTCTTCCACATGAGGGCGCACCTCACGGATAAAATAATCGTAAATATTTTCTTTTAACGGCACGTTTTCCGTATCCCGCAGGTCGTACTCCGATTCGTACTCGACAAACTCATCCGCTTTTTTACCAGGCCAGTAGCCGTAATCCGCCAGTTGTTCTTTTTGACACCCCAACTTTTAAGGTTATCAAGCAATTTTAAAGTACCAGGAGCAGATTCGTCAGTTTTAAAAAATGAGGTTGTGATTAATCTTGAGTTCTCAATATCTGCCCATCCCGCTGTAACAATATCTGAGCCAGCATTGCGGCTACACCAAGTTGCAAGGGATCATGGAGAATCTGGCAGGGGAATTTTTTCATCGCCTCACTCGTAATTCCACACGGTATACCAGGTGCCACAACAAGTGAGTTCTGGTGAAACCAATCCGTGTTTATAATATCCGCCGCGTTTGTGGCATCTATAATTAGTCGATGATTGCCCAATGCATCGACTAAACTGGTTTCGATGGTGATTTCCGAATCACTGTCCTCTTTTGTTCTCACCAGCAATGCTTGGCTTTTCGCTTCGTCGCGTTCATAGACGGAGACCATCGCGCCTCTCTGGCTTAATGCCCTGACCGAAAAGTACCCAACCGGGCCACATCCCAACACCAAAACTTTTTGGGACAGCAATCCCTTGGCCATCAAATTAAGTGCGGCGACAAATCCTTTTGCTACAGCCGGTGTATTATCAGCCAGAGTTCGATTGTTAAGATCGAACACAACAAAACGATCATCATCCGCCATAAAAACAAATTCCACGTCATTTTCAACAGCTTCTGCTAGCCCCGCGACATCCGCGGCGTTCGTGCATGTTGCTTCAAATCCCAAATAATTGATGATTGCTTTAACACCTGTTGTAAATCCACTGATAATGCCCAAACCGCTTTTAACGGGGATAACGGCTATTTTTTTAATACTACCGGACTCAACGATCTGATTCGGGTTTTCCAATCCGGCCGCATGGCAGGCAAGCTCCCAAAGTGATAAACCGGTGAGCTTTTTCAAGTGATCATCAAACAGAGATAAATCACTTCCTATTTTAGCAATGTCTGAAGGAATCAATCGAGTCATGGCATTGGCTCATTCAATTTTGGCGGAAACAAGTCCGACACTGTGGTGATACCCGTTTGTTCCTGAATGGTATTGATGATACCCGCGCGATTCCGGCTAACTATATCCTCAGTTTCTCCGGTGATTATCAATGTGGCGACCCATGAATTCTGATTTTCCTCAAAATTGGTTAGCGCCTCATCGCTACCCCAAGAGTTTTTTTTCAAGCAAAGCCCCCCCCCATTACCCATAATATGTTCACCCCGAACACAAAGCATATCACCTGAAACACTTATATGCTCTAAACTGACGTGACGATGCGTTGTTGGTTCCACCATGATATTCCGCTCTTCGTGAAAAAACAACTTTGCCAGGATATCCACCATATTTAATCCGGAAGACCAAAAAACGGCAATTGGGGTTTGACTGGGGAAACGAGCATCAATTTCCAAAAGCTTGAGTTGCCCATTATGCGAAATCACCTCAACATCCATAATGCCTTTCAATTGAATGGCAGTGGCCAGATCGATAGCCAAGGTATTGAACTGGCGTTTCAATTTATTGGATAAAGTCGCTGGTGCCGTCACCCGCTTGCAGTCATAAAACTCATCCAACCATATCCGCGTAATTTGCAAGGGAAGATAGCAGCCCGGCTTTCCTATCACCTCAATTGAGTATAAAGGTCCTTCAATGTACTCCTGCACCACCCAATGTTTCGGAGGAAAGCGACTCGAAAAAAAAAGATTCGCGTCCTCTAAGGTATTGAATACCTGTATATCCTTACTACCACTGCCCTCACTTGGTTTAGCGACAACAGGAAATTGGCAATCAGGCCATCGTTTGGGCTGGGGCATTCTAAAATCCGCGAATAATTGATCCGAATCCAATTTCGAACTTGATATTCGATACGCGTCAAGATCAAAAGCAAAGGGTTTGTTTATTTTCCGACAAATCTGATTCAGGGTGATTAATCCGTCCAGATCCTCAAAGGCGGGAAAGATGAGATCGCATGTTTCCATGATGGAAGCCGCTTTTTTAACATCGGCAACATCAACTTCCATAAATCGATCACACAGTTCGCGGGCAGCTACATTGGGATTTCGATCCATTAACAGTATGCGGTGCCCCGCTTTTTTGGCCAGGTATACTATTTCCAAGCCTTGCAGTTTTCCTCCAACCACTCCCATCAGCATTCGGGTGCTCCCTCTTCTCTGGTTGTCTGGCGAGCGGCCATGTGGTTATTAATCCAGATTGGATAAGCTTTTGACGGTGCCGAAGTTAGTCCGCATTCGCTCAGTACTTTTTGAATTCCCGCTACCGTGCGTTTCCCGTCCTCAATGTCCAGTGAATTTTGTACCACACCAGCCAATCCTTGTCCGGGAGGCACCAGTGAGGTCACAACATTAGCCCCTGCGGCCAGGCGCTTCTCTAATCCGGCAAGTCCGCCGATATCTAAAGAGGCCGGAATCAGCGCATCAGGAAACATCAGGCGCATCAAAGCGATGATCAAAAACTCTCTGGCATCGTCCGGTGGCGTGTTATTTGCCATCGGGGTACCTTTTTGGGGTACAAAAGTCATGACCCGTACTTGATCGGCATTGATATCACGCATTGTTAAAATCGAATCCACGATATCCTCGCTGGTTTCTCCGATCCCGGTCAGCAATCCTTCTTCAATCAGATATCCCATCTTTTTAGCCCGGCGTTTGCTTTCAAATCGATGGTCGTAATCCTGACCGGACCTAAGTTTGTGGTACAATGTCCGGTTATGGGTTTCTTGATAGCAAGCATACCAGGCAGCTCCCGCATCCTTCAGAGTTTTTAATGTTTCCTCGGGAATGACCCCGGCAGATACCATCACAGGCAGTCCGGTTTTTGCCTTGATGGCCTTAATGGTGTGAAGCAACGAGTCAAATCCCTCTTGGCCCCGATGGAAAATCTCCGGGTCTTCTCCCATGCTCAAATCAATTAAATGAACCCCGGAATCAGCCAATCGCTGACACGATTCCAGAATTTGATCCATGGATTTACGATATCGAATCGCCTCAGAATTACTAATACGGTAGAAACAAAATTGGCAATTGTTACGACAGTATGTGCTGATATACATAAATCCATAAAGAAATACCTGATTACCAAATTGCCGTTCCCTGTGTTCGCGTGCTTCTCTAAACACTGCCTGAATCGCATCATGAGATTTCAGGTTCAGTATTCGAATCATATCTTGTCGATTCAAGGCGGTTTGTTTCGAGGGTGTTGCCATATAGTCTTTTTATGCCGTGGCATTATTATAGATTCAGTCGCACCCCATCTAAATAAGATAAACTGCGTGAGTAGCGTCCCAGGTTGCCGCTTTTTTTATGCGCCATTAATAATCGCTCCAATCCAAAACCAATTCCCACCCAGGTTTCCGCGATTTTCCACGCGCGATCCAAAGGATGGGGACCCATGGCCCCTGATCCCAATTCCAATCCATCGGTAGGCGATGTTACCACATCCAGCGTGGACCCGTAGACCGCTGATAATTCTGTTTCATAGCTGTAATCTTCAATTTCAGCTGTTTTCATAACCAAAGTCGCCAGGTCTTCCAGGCGTTGTTGTCGGCCTTCTTTCGGCAAACCAAACTCACACAAATTGAACATCGTAAACTCATTGGTATGACGAGCCCCTTCGGATTCTTTCCTAAAACACGATCCTATTTCAAAAATCCGCACCGGTTTTTCCCAAAGTCTCAGTAAATCTTTCATCACATAATAGAGGTGTGGTGCCAGCATTGGTCTCAGGCATTTTTCTTTGCCCAACCAGTATATCTGTGAAGTCAGCGGATGATCTTCCGTCACGGACATTTTAGATAGTAAACCGCGAGATAAAATCGTTGGCGTGGTGACTTGCACAAATCCCTGACTTGTAAAAGCTTCAACGAGTTTTGTTTCCAATTGACATAATCGCGGTCGTCGGTGGGTCTGTCGCAGTGTTTCAAGCTGTTTTTTTTGCTCTTTAACCAGCTGCTTCTCCAGTTTTTGGTAGCCAGAATTTCGATCCGAATTGGAGTCAAAGGTTCGCGTCAACTCCTGCTCGTTAGCTCCCAGTTCTATCAAGCGAGTATGTTGGGTATCTGTCCATTGGATGGCCAATCTTAACCTCTCCGATTCGGTGTTTGGGGGAATGGGTTCCCGTTCAGCAGCCGGTTGGAGGGGAGTCCCGGAGTTGCACCGAGCGACGCGGATTTAGAGTCCGCGAGATCACTATCGATCCACTCCCCTTATCGCTTGTAATTCGTTTTTCCGGCCCGCGTTTAACCCATTTCATATCTCGCGGTTTTTATCAAGCGTATTTGCGGTTTATCCCGTTGGGTTTGTTTTTCTTGACACAGTTTTAAGTCGCTGATAGTGATGGTTCACATATGTTGTCCTATTGGTAGCAACATAAAGCTACCACCACCCCTTTTTGCGCTAATTCCAAGATATTTGGAGCTAAGCGCCTCACTTCGCGTATGACGCTTTTGAGGTAAAAAGAATGAAGCGCAACTTAGATGCGGGTACTCAGCTAAACGGCGGATTAAGCCTCAGTATTTTGACAGATGATGAAGTTGAACAAATTCATCTGGGAACATTAGAGCTTCTGGATCAAACCGGAATATTCGTCGAAGGCAAGGCAGCCCTGGATTGTTTTGAAAAAGGTGGGGCCAGAGTTGATCGCGGAACCAAAATAGTTCAAATACCGCCATATATGGTGGAGGAAGCTGTCCGTTCCGCTCCTTCCAAAGTCGTTCTTGCCGGACAAGACCCCCGACATGATTTGGTTTTGGAAAATACCCGAGTTCATTTCACCAACTTCAGTGAGGGTGTCAAAGTCAATGATGTGTACACCGGAGAAAACCGAACACCGGTTAAAAAAGACTTGATAGAAAGTGCTCGCGTGATTGACTATTTGGATGAAATTGATTTTTGTGAAAAGGCCTTGGGTGCTCATGATGAAAATCAGCTCACTGTACCTCTGCACAATGCTGAAGCTTACCTGACCAATACGACCAAACACTGTGCGTTTGGTCCGGGAAACGGAAAGTTATTAAATAAAATCATGGAGATGGCAGCGGTCATCGTCGGTGGATTTAAAAAGCTCAAGGAACGACCCATCGTCTCTTTTACGACATGTCCGGTCAGTCCTTTGAGATTAATCACTGACTGTTGCGAAATCATCATGGAATCGGCAAAAAACAATGTGGTCTGTAACATATTGTCTATGGCCATGTCAGGGGGCACCGCTCCGGTAACCATTGCCGGAACATTGGTGACTCATAATGCCGAGGTTCTTTCGGGAATCACATTGTCACAACTTACGAGAAAAGGCACTCCGGTAATTTATGGCAGTTCAACAACCGCCATGGATCTTAAGCTGGCAGCGGCAACGGTCGGTACACCGGAATGCGCGTTGATCAGTGCCGCTGTTTCTCGATTGGCGAAACGTTACCTTTTACCGAGTTATGTTGCCGGTGGTTAGGGCGACAGCAAAATATCCGATACGCAGACGGGCCACGAAAAAACAATCACAGGGCTGATACCCGCATTGGCAGGTGCCAATGTGGTTTATGGTCTGGGGATGCTGGAAAGCGGCATTACTTTTGATTACGGCCAGCTGGTTTTGGATAGTGAGTTCGCGCGTATGATCAAACAGACCGTTTATGGAATTCCGGTTAATGATGAGACTTTGGCATTGGATGTTATCAAGGAGATCGGACCCGGCGGACATTATCTGATGCATCGGCACACCCTGGGTGGCATGAGATCCCAATCACAGCCTGAAATTATGGATCGAAAAGCGCGATCGGCCTGGGAAAAAATCGGATCAACGACGGCTTATGAAAGAGCAATAGCGAAAGCGCAATGGATTCTGGAGAATTATAGACGAGATCCGTTACCACAGGAAGTTCTGGACAAGATTCGCTCCATTATCCAAGCAACAGAAACGAGGATGGGAATCAAATAAAAAAACACCGACCGGAGAGCATCATGAGTAAAAAATTTCCAACCCGGATGGGAGACGGAGAAAGGGTCCGGATGGAAGCGGATGAAATCAGAGATGATATCCGGGACGGAACCGCAGACGCCGCCGAGAGAGCCGGAATTCCGGAACTTTCGGAAGAAGAGCGGGAACGCGTTTTCGAAATCATCACGGAGCCATCGCGCATGGTCAGTGTAAAACCGGGTGACGAAGTCATCGTGACTGATGACGGACACACCATGAGTTTTTATTCCGGACAGGATGGCGGAGGTGTCGGAGCGCCTCTTAGCCGCTTGCAAGCCGTACTTGCTTACGAACGTGCTTGTGGAGCCGATACCACATCATTAGGCCATAGTGATTATAGTTATAAGCCTGTTAAGTCGATTATCAATTTTGAGTCCAACGAGTATTACACTATTTCTCAATCTACTACCGCACCGTTCTTTTATGGCGCGCAACCCAATATGGGGCTCTATTTTCAACCTGACGGACCTTGTCCAAACGCGGCCGAACTGATGCCTTTGGGAAAAATAGATGAGGCCAGGGAAGCGCAGGAACAAGCTGCCGAATACTTGACTGATGATTTGGTGTTTATCGGGAAAAAACTGGCCGCTGTCGGCCTGGAAGGACTTAATTTTGATACGGCGGGTTCCGCGGGTGATCCTGATTTTTTAGCCACATTGCGAGGGGTTGAGAAACTAAAAGAGGAAGTTCCTGATCTTCCTATTTTAATGGGTGGTTCCGGGGAATTCGTGATCGGGATGCATGGCCAAGTTACTTATAAAGGAAAGCGTTTGGCGGGGATGTATACCCACGATCAGGCAAAAATAGTTGAAGAGGCTGGTGCCGATATTTTCGGAATGGCAGTTAACACAGCCACCAGCGAATCCGTACAATGGAATCTATCTCGCGCCGCGACGTTTCTGAAAGCGACAACGACCACTTGCGGCATCCCTGTCCATGCCAACGTCGGCATGGGGGTTTGTGGTGTTCCCATGATGGAACAACCGCCCATTGACTCTGTCAGCCGAGTTTCCAAAACGCTCGTCGAAATCGGAATGGCAGACGGATTGTAGATTGGCGTTGGCGACCCCGTGGGAATGTCAATGGCACATATAATGGCCTCATGCATGGGCGGTATCCGTACTGCCGGAGATCTGGTAGCTTGGATGCAAATGACCCGCAAGATGAAAATCAATGACGCCAAAGCATATGTTGCGGGAAAACTGGGAATCGAACGAATCGATCTGACCAATGAGGAAGTGATGCGTGAAGTCAGGGAGCACCTGGGACTCGGTACCGTGACTTCAATAGCGGGTAGCCCGAAAGGGATTAGGGCGAAGAAAAACATTGCGGATATGCTCGGAATCAAGATCCGTTCTGTTGAGCTATTCAAATCTCAGTTTAACTGACCCTTCCCAAAGAATCCAGCCGCTGGCAAGAGCCCTTGCTAACTTTTGTCAGACTTGGGTTTCTCTTCCCACAACGAGGAACTCATTCGATAATTACTGACAAAACCTTCGGGGTACGCACCGAAAAAAAGGTCTTGTGATTGATTGGAGGGACACAGATGTCAAAAGGAATCTATGAAGCGGCTTTGAATGCGATCCTCAATGGAGACGCGGAAGCCGCGAAAGAATTAGCCAAAAAAGCCTTGGGCGAAGGTCTGGACCCGGTTGATATGATCAATAATGGGTTTATTCCCGGTATCAAAAAGGTAGGAGATCTGTTTAGCGTTGGAACGCTTTTTCTCCCGGAACTCATTCTTTCAGCCGCTGCTATGCGGGATGCCACTGAAATTCTGAATGAGGCCATACCTCCCGGCAAAGGACAGCCTCAAGGGCGTTTTTTAATTGGCACAGTTGAGGGTGATGTTCATGATATTGGTAAAACCATTGTGGTTTCTTTACTGAAAGCCAATGGGTTTGAAGTCAGAGATTTGGGACGAGATGTATCAACGGATAAGTTAATCTCAGAAGCTGACGACTTTAACGCCGACATCATTGGAACCAGTTCGTTATTGACCACGACGATGCCGGCTCAAAAAAAATTGGAAGAAGCATTGAAAGAAGCCGGACTTAAAGGACGTTTCAAAACAATGGTAGGTGGCGCCCCGGTAACTCAACGATGGGCTAAACGGATTGGCGCGGATGCTTTCGCGGAGAATGCCGGTGATTGTGTTAAGCAAGCCAAATTACTGCTTGGCCAATAAAACACGATCAATGAAGATCATCCATTCAATCGGGTGGTATCAACACCTCCCTTCTCAAATCCAATATGATTTGTCGTCCGGTATTTTCATGCTTAAATCCCCAACATTAAGATTCCTTATTGGTTAGAACCTTGATGGCGCTTAAATCGCGTTGAGTCGTACTTCTCCAGTTTCCAATCCGGCACACCACACTCGGGACAAACCCCTGCAAACCATTTATTTCTCAGCCATCGTCCTGCGCGGCTATTTCGTGAGTTATTAACCATAAATGTTCTATTACAATGGGTGGTTACCTCAGCTTGTTCGCCGTATTTATCGATTGACCGGATACCGTGAAGTACGCCTTTACGTGATGGCCATAATTTTATTTTGTCGATCAAGGGAAACAATTCCGTGCGTTTTCGATAGAATCGTTTCTTGGCCAGCTTTGTTTTTTTTTCTGAGCTCACGATTCCTTTCCTTATTGTAGACCGCGTTTCGCGGCATTAAACAAAATCGGATGCTGATAGATGATTGGGTGGGCCGGATATTGTCAGTTTGATTCTTATAGTTTGGTTTTTACAAATTCTTCCAGCTTTACCAAATCCTTGCTGAAGTTACGAATTCCCTCAGCCAGTTTTTCAGTAGCCATTGGATCCTCGTTTAACATAAGTCGAAAGTCTTTTTCATCGAGGTGAATTTGTTCCATTTTATTAAGCGATGTTGTTTTCGGGTCCAATTGCCGTTTAAGTTCAGCATGATCTTGAGTTAGGTCCTCAAGAAAGTGTGGCCCGATAGTTAATCGATCACATCCTGCCAATTGCTCGATTTCACCGGTATTTCTGAAACTGGCCCCCATCACGATAGTAGGGTAGTTGAATTTCTTATAGTACTGGTAAATTTTAGAGACGGAAAGCACACCGGGGTCCGTTTCTTTTGTATACTCTTTAGCTTCGTTTTTCTTGAACCAGTCAAGTATTCTACCCACAAAAGGCGAAATCAGAAAAACACCCGCTTCAGCACATGCCACTGCTTGTGAGAATCCGAACAGAAGCGTCAGATTGCAATTGATACCTTCTTTTTCCAAAATTTCCGCCGCTCGAATTCCTTCCCAGGTCGCGGCGATTTTGATCAAAATTCTGTTTTGGGGGATTCCCTCTTGTTCATATAACCCAATCAGCTTTCTGGCTCTCTCAATGGTGCCTGCCTGATCAAATGAAAGTCGGGCGTCGACCTCCGTTGAGATCCTCCCGGGTACAATTTTTAAGATTTCCTTTCCGAAGTTGACCGCTAAGCAGTCCAGGACCGTATTTAAAAGATCCTTACCCGTTTGATTAGATTGTTTTCCGAAATCAATCGCATCCGCGACCAGATGGCTATACTGCTCCATTTGAGCTGCCTGAAGAATTAAAGAAGGATTAGTGGTGGCATCTTCAGGTTCAAATTTTCGTATTGAATGAATATCACCGGTATCGGCCACGACGGCCGTCATTTTTTTCAACTGGGTCAGTTTATCTGTCATTTGATTGACTATCTTATAAAGGTTTTTGTCGTAGAAATCCGCTTGTAAGACAATTTCGAATATGAGAAATGTTAACGCAGATTGATTACCGAGATTATTCTTCGTTTAGGTCTTTTGGCAAGCACCAATGACATATTTTATTCATCAAGGAACTATTGATCCGGACCAGCCGTTTGTGATGGTTGGTGATGAGGCAAAGCATATTTTAAAATTGCGGCGCGTCAAAAAAAAAGAACTCCTCAATATCCAAGATAATACCCACAAACGCTATCAAGTTCAGGTTCAGAGCATAGGACGTCGCCACATTAACCTCATACCGAAACGAGAAGTTTCCGTTACTCCGGAATCTTTTTACAAAATAACGCTTTTTCAAGCGTTAACCAAAGAAAAAGCGATCAATAATATCATCCAAAAAACGACAGAATTGGGTATTGCCAAGATTGTGTTATTCCATAGTGCATACTCTCAGTGCCTAAATGATGAGAAAGCCATCGATAAAAAACTGGCACGGTGGAATAAAATCGCGGTTGAGGCTTGCAAACAATCTGATCGAACCTTTCCGCCAAAGCTGGTATTTATGAACGATCTGAATGACCACTTTGGTGAGAAAAAATCTGTCCTGACTGATAATCCGGTTTTATTGATGGCTCCGGACGGAATTCCGTTATCGGCAATTGACATGAAACCAAGTTATTCCTGTTCAATTATAATCGGCCCTGAAGGTGGCTGGGCAACGAACGAGATGAATACGGACATTATTACCAAGGTATCCCTGGGTCCGAGAATCCTGAGGGCGGATACTGCCGCAATTGTTTCAACGGGCATTTTGCAATTTTTATGTGGCGATCTGAAGTAGCCATTAACCAAGGGTCTCTTAGAAAAAAAACTGGTTGTGTACTATTAACATTCTGTTTTGCCAATAATTCCTGTCACCCCCGCGAATGCGGGGATCCGCCTGTTACCACTACGGATCTTGAAGTAGATGGTTGCCATCCCCGCGAATGCGGGGATCCGGAAAACCGTTTGGAGCATTAGCATTATATTGTTAGATTCCTACTTCCACGGGAATGACAGGGGGTGATCGAAGAAAAGAGGCTGCGAATTGTACATAATCATAAAGAATAAAATGGTTCATTCATGTTTTTTTGTCGGGCTTGTACTTGAGCTTTTATGGTTTTTTACAATTCTGACCCAAAACTAAAAAAGTATGAACGAAAATAGAATAAAACTTTTTGGCTTTGGGGATAAATGTATATCAAAGCTTGTGGAATTTAAGCCCGATTTAGTCATTTTAGATGAAAGCATTCGCGGTGATTTTGTAAAAAACAAACAACTCCCGGAGTCAGTCACCTCAGATAATTAGTCGGTCCTGAAAAATGATTTTCGATAAAACCGTTGAGATGGTTTCCCGCTAAATCTATGGGTAAAAAACGATGGTGTTGAGAATCTATCAATAGCTTAGTTGTTCACGCTCTTTGTTGGTAACAAACCGCCAGTAAAATATGAAAAACTAAAAAAAGACCGCCGCGGAAGATCATTCGGAAGAAGAAAAAGCTGATTTCATTGAATCGTATGTTGATCCGGCGGAGCGAAAGGCTTAAGCAAGATTTAGCTCGTCAAAACGCGGTGGCACTTTCAGCGTTCTTTAAGCGGATTATATACCAGCTTAAGCACTTTGAGGCGGATTTACTGCTTATTTTCCATGAAACAGAGCTCATCAAGGCAATGATACGGATGATTAGGCAGGGAATACCCCAATTCCGCTCAATCCCGAGTTTGGCGCTTATCAGCGATGAGTCTGATCATCGCCACTCGGAAGAGCTGCAAAAGCTTGGTGTGAAATTGGCGAGTACGGATTCGATGAAGTTGAATGACACTGAGCTGGTTCGGATGACATTGGATGCAATACTAAGCTAATTGCTGGCCGGTGTCCGATTGATTAATACCAGTAATTCGCCTTCGGGGAAGGTAATTGTAGCGGTCGGTTCTGAAAACTCATTGGATATACTTGAAATACCGCCTATTTCTAAAGTGCCGTCGGTTATCGCATAGCGCAGCCCTGTTGTTGTTACATGCGCGACAGAGCCATAGACGGGCATTAAGGAAATAGTTGTTCCCACCTTTTCATAAAACTCCCCTCTCTTTCGAATTAAGCGTAATTCCTCGGTGTCCGAATACAGAGTTAGATCGAGTTCTTTAAACTTTCTTGTGTTCAACAAGCCGATATTGTATAGCCAATGATCCGAACGTTTGCCCAACGCACCCAAAATATGTACCTGATTAAACTTGTTTTCCAAGCAGAACCGGAGGGCTTTTTCGCCGTCTGTGGTGCTCTGGTCCGGATTCTTCAAAATCGGAGTGTTGGGAAAAGCCTTTATCGTACTCGGGGAAACGGAATCCAAATCTCCCAGAATAATATCAGGCGTTAACAGATAATCGAGTAATGTCGCCGCCGCTCCGTCAACACAAATCCTAAAGTCTGTTTGATTCCAAAAACGCATGATCAGCTTTCTCGATGGTCGTCGGCCGTTCAAAATGACCAGTCCGGTTTTATTTCCATCCATTGTCATTATAAGAATCGGATAATGATTAATTGAGTCACACCGATAAAAAAGCCCAAAACACCTCCAACATACTCGATCATTTTAAACTCCGATTTTAATATCGAAAACAAAATGTTCTCCATCTCGGAAACATCAAAGTTCTCCACTTTTTCCCGAATTAACTCTCGAATGTTCATGTGTTCTTCCAGGGATTGAGCGGCTTTCCCCATAATCATGGGAAGCAAAAGGTCAAACTCTTCCATCAACTTGGCTTTTATTGTATTCACCATATTTGAGGGAAGCATTGCCATCATCGGATGGATATCAATAAGCCGATGGCTCGCAAAATCATCAATAAAAGTTTCGATAACGGGCACAATATTCTGGTGAAATTGTTTCGAATGGATAACTTCATGGATATCGCCATGGGATATGAGTTTGCTCTCAATGGTAGCGCCAAGCTTATGCGCGATGTCTTTCTGTCGTCGATGGAAAATGCCCTGAAGAATAATTATGCCGAGCTTAATGGGCTTTTTAGGATGAAACAGCATTTTGACCGCGATCCAATTGGTTAACCACCCAATAAAGGCTGAGACAAGAGGGATAAGTATTAATTTTAATGATGCGATTTCTTCCATAAATCATCCGGTCGAATTTCAAAACAACTCAATCCGTGCATGTAGATAATCAGTGAACATTCAGCAAACAGCGTTCAACCATCGCCTTTATCCGGTGAAAGTGGCCATATGACTTTTTTATCTTTGATCAGAGTAGCAGCGATCATGTGCCATAGCTTTTAAAGATTTATCAACAAATGCTCAATAACTCGTTTCAAAGATTACACCAACGTTGTGTAAGGTGTGGGGGATTGGGGGATGGAGTTTTTTAACATGAATTTTTGAAAATAGAATCGATGGAAAACGGGCTAAATCCTTAAGAATTTTTTCAGCCAATGATTCGATAAGCTTAAATGATTCGGAAGAAAATGTTTGATGCACTTGATCAACAATATCAGCGTAGGAAACAACTGATTTCGGATGGTCTGTACCTTGGTCGTCGCTTTGTCTCACTTTTAAACTTAAATCAATTTGGAACATTTGTCCCAATTTGTTTTCTTCGAGGAAAACACCATGATAGCCATATAAATTAAGACCTTGGATTTCAATCTGATATATTTTGATTTTTGACATCGGAAGCGCTGTGAGTTGATTAACAATGAATCGATTGGCTGGCGTTTTTTAGAAGCCGCGATACCCGGCGAGGTAAGCAATGGGTAGCGTAAAATGATCGCGATGAGCCTCATGCTAGTTTTCTTGAATACTTCTAACCCGTTCTTCGGGGTCAAGAATTTCAGTAATCCTGAGGGCGAACCTTTGATCCCGAACAATGATTTTCCCCTTCGCGACCAATTTATCATTGACCAAAATATTCATGGCATCGCCTGCTTTTTTCTTGAATTCAATGATTGAGCCAATATCAATATTACGCAAATCTTTGATCGATATCTTTGCTCTACCGACCTCAACCGAAAGTTGAAGGGGAAGCTCAGACAGACAATCAATCCCCATTTCCGTCGGAATATCGGGTTCCGCTTCCGCGCCTGCTGTTACAGCTCCAAAAGACGTGGTTTCAGCGGAGGGTTGTTTCGCCTCTTTTGCTTTTTTATTCAGTGTTTCCCGATTTTTCCGCGATTCTCCTTTGATATCGGACCAATCAATGTTATCCGTTCCGCCCGGATTGGAGAAATCCGGTTCATCAGTTTCAGCCATAGTGGGGTATCGTTATCTGTTAGAAAGCTCGTTGATCAGAAACTTTTAAAAAAACTATAACCGGGAAGGGTTTTACTTGGCAAGGAATATACCGCGAATTTCGCGGGATTTTTAGAGTTTTTTTATCTATTCAGAACTTATTAAAAAAGTGCAAAAAGTTCATTTTTTACTTGACAGGGTTTTTGACGGATTTTTGTTAATCCGCCTACATTAGACAGTCTACAGAGATTTG
>CAZJUM010000052.1:0-14639 GCA_964549175.1 uncultured Pseudomonadota bacterium
AAACAAAGGGGTACGCCACTTCACTCTCAAACACAAGAATCAACTATAACTCTCTTTTTTTCGCGAACTCTTTTGATCCGTTTAGTCGATGACCCCGGGGTTGTAACATACGCGCATCAACTTTATGAATTTTTTCGTTGGACTGTTCCGGCAGAGTCTGGTCAGAATATTTCAGATTCTTGGCCAAGCGATGACTTTAACGATTATTTAATCATTCTAACTGTTGAAATTACTGAAATAACAGCACTTAGGGGGTAAGAAACTTGAGTTATTACTATTTACGATTGAATATTCTTTTAAAGTCGCTTTAATTAAATTTTCCATTCTTGAGAAAGCGGGAATGACGCTGGCAACGAAGGCAGGAGATAATCCCTTTATTCTGGATTCCTGTATTCGTATGGCTTGTGATCTCCGGATTCTCGCGTTTGCGGGAATGATGCTGGCAACGGAGACGTTCTACCGCTATTTTCCGTCCATTATATCCCACATGCGTTGAGCCGCTTTTGCCGCTTCCTGATAAATCGGTTTCACATCAAACGGAAAGCATCGATCCTCATAAACGATTTGACCATTGATGATCACTGTTTTGACGTTTTGGGAACTCATTCCAAACGCCATATGTCCGGCGATATTATTGGCATGCAATGGTGTTGGGCTCAGATAATTAGAAATTACCAGATCAGCCTGGTAGCCAATTTCCATCTTACCAAACTGTTTTCCGAAATATCGATCCAAAATCGTGTTGCCGTTTTGAAGGAATCTCAGATAGCTATCGGGCCACATGGAACCCTTTTCGTCTTTGTGTTTGAAATATGCGAATTTGAGTTCCTCATACATATCACTGCCGATTCCGTCGGTTCCCAGTGCCACGTGCTTAAATTGGTCCAATTTGAGGTTGTAACCAACACCATTATTCATATTGGATCGGGGATTGTGGACCAAAAAGCAGTCGGCTTCATTAATTAAGTTAATATCACTATCGGATAAATGGGTTCCGTGACCGATGATTCCTTTATCATTAAGCAGATCAAATTGACTTAATCGTTTGATCAAATCCTGGCGATAAACAGCATGGGAATGAGAAGCATCAAACAGGTCTTCCGCCACATGAATATGAATTCCCCTGCCTGTTGCCAGGATGGCCTCTTTCATTAATTCGAGCCCGGCATCCGGAATTGTAAATGGCGCGTGTCCGCCAATCATCGCCTCCATCAACGGAGCATCGTTGAGGCTTTTGGCAAACGCGACGTTCTCCTCAACGCCCGCTTCCATTCCCCGGACGCCATTGCGATCGGTAACCTCGTAGCAAGTAATGCCTCGAAGTCCGGCTTTTTCAAAACCCTCTCGCAGAATCGATAATGATCCCCTCACTAAGGATGGAGAGGCGTGATGATCGATAACCGAAGTGGTTCCAGATTTAATCGCCTCTAATGAGCAAATCAAACCGGAATAATACAGAATTTCCTTATCGATAGCCGTGTCAACTCGCCACCACAGGTTTTGCAGTACTGAAATAAAATCATCAGAGGGCGGAATTCGCGCTGTAATTCCTCGCGCCAAACCGGAATAAAAATGGTTGTGACCGCAAACCAGACCTGGGAAAACGAAGTGCCCGCTTACATCGATTACTTGGTCCGCCTGGTATTTATCGGCCGCGTTTTTACCCAACTCAATGATCTTATCCTGATCAATGACAATATCAAGTCCCGCCTCTACCTTGGCGGGATCGAATTGTAATACGCTGGCATTTTTTAATACAATCATGATATATTTCCGGATTTAATCGTTTTCACTTAAAAATTTACCATCCTCACGAAGCGGGGATCCAAAATCATCAAAAGCAATTAGTCGTCCACGGGACCAAGTAAATAGCTGTGTCGCTCGAAAATGGTTTCCATTACCTGAATGGTTTGTTTCAATGTCTCATCAGCAGAGCCGTCATGGGATAATGATCTGTCGCTTCCCAACGATAATTCTATTTCCTTCTGGTTCAGTCGCAGGCTCACGGCGTTGCCTTCTACCCAGAATCCATTATTGGCGCTGGTTTTATAATCATCCGCCAGATTGAAGACGGTGAGTTTATCTTTGTAAGGGTTGCCATGATGAGGACAGAAATAGCCGCAATTACCGCATTCATTACAATATGCATCCAGGTGAATGACTTGAAATCGATCCTTGAATCCCAAGGATTGGTCAAGCGCGATTGCCATGTTGGCTCTGTTGGGACAAACCTCGATACACTTATTACATACCTGGTCACATTCCAAACATCGAAACGCTTCGTTCTGAGCGAAGGCTTCCGTATCCGCTTGAAAATCGATCGCGGCTTTGAGCGCTCCCTTCTTTTTGTATGTTGTTGTGAGTTGCTCATCAGAGATGTTAGGGATTGCCGGCTCCGGCGTTATGGCCATGCCTTCTTTTTTCAAGATAGCATCGGTAGCGCGTCGAGCGTCGGCGATACACTGAATGACAGTTCCCGGGCCACTCTGAGTATCACCTATCAGGTAAACGTCTTCTGTGGCTTCCAATATCTCAAGATCTGTTTCGGCCCGCCCCTGTTCGTTTATGGGAATACCGCCGCCGGATAATAATTCCTGATCCACTTTCTCGCCGATGGCGGAAATAACGCTGTCAACCTTGAGTGTGATCGTTTCATCGGTTTCAACAGGTCGCTGTCGTCCGCTTTCATCCGGTTCACCCAGTTTCATTACGCGGCAGATCAGTGATCCGTCAGTTTCAAATCGCTTGGGGTTGGTGAGGAAATTAAATTCAATGCCATCCTCCAGTGCCATATCGTATTCCTCACGATCCGCCGGCATTTGGGACAGGCTTCGTCGATAGACAACGCTGACGGATTCGACACCTTTAACCCGCTTAGCCGCTCGTGCGCAATCCATCGCGGTGTTTCCGCCACCAACGACGACGATGTGCCCGCCAAGCTTGATCTTATCCGGGGAATTGTGAAACAGAGCTAAGAAATCCAACGCCTTATAGACGTTTTCATTCTCACCTTCCATGCTGATCAGGTTTTCTTTTTCGGCTCCGACTCCCACACAAATATATTTAAAACCGTCATTTTTCAATTGGTCGATTTTGAAATCCGGAGACACACCGTAATTGAACTTAACACCCAGTCCCTCAATATAGTTGATATCGCTTAGGATAACATCTTCGGGAATTCTGAATTTTGGAATGATATTTCGAACCACCCCCCCGGCTTTCTTTTGTTTTTCAAATACAGACACATTGAATCCCTTTTCCGCCAGAAAAGAAGCGGCGGAAAGTCCGGCTGGTCCGGCGCCGATAACGGCAACGCTCACATCGTTTTTCTCTCTGGCAACACGAGCATCCGAACCACGCTTGGCAAAAGCTTTCTCAACCGCAATGCGCTTCATCGCCCGGATATCAACCGGTCCCTCATAATCCAGACGCGTACAATTGCGCATACAATGGTGATCACAGATATGTCCGGTGATGGCGGGCAGCGCGTTTTTTGAGGCAATCAATTCCAATGCCTCGTCATATTTCTTTTGTCCCACCAGGCGGATGTATTCGGGAATATCCTGGTTAATAGCGCATGCCGTCACGCAGGGAGCGACATAACAATCGTACAGGGGAAGATTGGTTGAGACTTGAGATACTTCGTCACCTCGCCATTCTCGTTTCAGATAATCGGCGCTTAAGGACTCTTCCGCGAGTTTCGCAAGCCCGGGGACGTTGATTTCACCATTGCCATCCCATCCCTCGGAAGACTCCAGCTTTGACGCGCAATCCCCCAGTCGATAATGTCCGCCGGGTTTTAGCATGTCAGTTACCATGGTGATCGGGCGAATACCGTTCTCAAAAATTCGTCCGATATTGAGTTTGGAAGCACCACCGGAATAGGAAATGAGCAGTTTACCATCGAAATCCTCGGATAGCCTCGCAGCCAAATTAATAGAGAGCGGAAACAACGCACGGCCGGACATATACATTTCATCACCGGGTAAGACACCTTTCTTATTGACGGATGCCAGTGTGTTGGTGAGTTTAACCCCAAATCCGATTCCCATTTTCTTAGCCGTCTCAATCAAACGAGTCAGCATCACCTTGGCATCCGGGTATTGCAGGTCGGCTGTAAATGACTTTTTTCTCATTTCAATATGTTTGAATCCCAAAGCGTCAAAAATACCGCGAACCGTTGAGTACCCCAATAATGTCGGATTTAATTTCACAAAAGTGTTCAACTTTTTGACCGTTAACATATAGTCACAGATCGCTTCAATCTCTTTGGGAGGACATCCATGCATGGTGGAGAGTGTAACACCTCGACAAATTACCGGCGAAATCTGAGATGATATTGAGGATATCTTATCCGGCCTGCTGCCAAAACCGGCTGCTTTCAATAGGGAACCATCCGCGATAAAACCTTTTAGTTGTTCCAGATATTCTTTAAAAAACGAATTACCGGATGAATCCATCATATTGTTCACAAATTCATCCATCCTTGGCGATTTGATACCATCCAGATCGTAACCGACACTCATATTAAAGATAAAAGAGCGTGGCGCGACACCATCCGGATCAAATAACTTCTCAATCAAGTGCAGAATAATCCAGGCTTTGATATATTCGTTATAGGCTTTCGTCAGTGTGTATTCGGTGGACCATTCGGTATTGTAGCATTCGTCGCCGGTATCGATACATGGTTTCTCAATCTCCAGGGTGTCCATTTTTTGAACCGTTTTGAGCTCAAAAAATCGTCCCCCAACCATATAAGCGGCAATGATGTTCTGCGCCAATTGGGTGTGAGGACCAGCGGCCGGTCCGATGGGGTTGTCACAGTACTCGCCGAAAATTTTTAATCCTTTTCGGTTTTCCTTACGGAAGAATTGAGAGTGATGAATACCAAAAATCGATTGGTTGACTTTGTATTCATTAAAAACTCTGGATATAAGTTCCGGGAAAGGAACCGGGCGCATGAAGTCTGACATGTTATTTGCCTCCTTATAGATTCTAAAATTAGTTTAAGCTCTTTTTAAATTTTTCCCAAATCCGCCGTTGACCCGGATCTCCTGTTCCTTATCATACATAACCTGACCGCGGATCAACTTTTTTCAATAGATCCTTCCTGTGTAAGATAAAACACACTTTCCCTACCGTGAATTCGGTTTTCCTGAGTTGAAATCCGTGAACACCGAAAGCTTGAGATAAAAGGCTTGCCGCCATTTGATTTCCTGATTTTTTTAAGATCAAAATGCTACATACTCACTTGTTAGCTAAAGCATTTGTATCAATGAACCGGAAGAACCTAAATTAAATATCCTGTTTATCTACTATTAGCATCCTAGATTTGCCAATAATCCCTTTCATTCCCGCGGATGCGGTGAACCGGTTGATTTTTCCACTTTTCAGCCATTTTGTTTCTGTCATCCCGCGGATGCGGGGATCCGGAAAACCATTTGGTTTCTTAGTCTTTTATTGTTAGATTCCCACTTTCGTGGGAATGACAGGGGGTGATCAAAGAAAAAGAGCTACGAATTGTACATAATCAGTTTAACTATTATCCAAACGCTATAACGAATGGATTGAGATTATTTATAGTCTTTGCCCAGGAATATCTCGATATCGACACCGGTTTTTTCCTTTTGATTTTTTAGCGGCACAAGCTTTTGCTCCCCGGGGATTAATTCAGCCAAAAACAATGCTGACTTCAAAGAATTATCTCTAAAATAAATAGTAGATTGGTGATATTTATCCGATTTGGCATCGGCTATATTGACGACAACAAGCTTGATCCCCAAACTTTTCTCAATATGCTTTTTCTTTACCTTACTCAGGTACACCGACAAATTATAAGCCTGTTGAGAATATCCGCTGGCATTAAGGATAGCAACCCGAAGTAGTTTAGGTCTTCGGTATTTTTGAATTATTTTCTGCGCCTTCAGTCGTGCTGACATATTAATCGATTGCTTATTCTTCCGGGCAAGCTCGGTCTCATTATCAGCCATAGCCGTGGAGGCGGAGGCGGTCATAGGCTCAAATCTTGCTTCTTCGGCGGGAATTTCTTTCGTCGCGGGCACCTCTTCAGTTACTTTTGCCTGAACTTGAACCGGTTCTTCCTTGACCTTCGGCTTAACTTCCTCAAGTAAAATCTTTAACATTGAGGTATCGCGTCTGGTGGTTATAAGTTTCAAATTCTTTCGGGCCTGCATGTGGAATATGGTATTGTACGCTAATCCACTCCCAGTCTTTTCAGGTTCTTTGATGATTTGAATTTTTTCAATGGATTTATCTGCCTCAAAGTTAATCACAGAGCTCGTGATTTTTTCCGGATCAATAATGGTATCGGGTAAAATGAGTTTCAGCCTTTTATTGGCTGTATCTTTTTTTTGTTCAATCCTCTTTAGATTATCGGGTTTTAAAACTCCTTCGATGATCAGAAACTCTTGATTGTTCTCTATTTTGATATATATGTCGGTAATAATACTACCCTCGCTTACACTCGATGTCTGAGTGGAAGCACTGGAGCAAAAAACCATATTCAATAGTAGCAATCCCAACATGGTGATTTTTTGGGGTAACGATAAGATCATGCCTATACTCCGGGGGAGAGTGTTTCGCCAAATTTATAAGTAAGATGTCGGTGCTGTTCGATGTATAAGAGAGACCTTTTGATAAATCATCCCAGAATTCCCGATAGCAACGGATTACGTCAAGACAAAAGCCCCATATCAAATTAAACCATTTGCCAGTATGCCGACCTCCATGAAGTTGCTGTTTAAACGGTTTATCGTTTTGTTATAAGGGTTTGGAGCCGCTCACAATATAACCATGCTTTTAACCTTCAGTAGTAACGGGATAACAATTGGTCCCAGATAGTTGTTCTGTGATGGCGTGGTATAATAGATCATTTTCTTTTGTATACTTTTAGTCAACAGGCCCCCAAAACAGGGTATAAAATTGGCTAAAAAGCAGAAAGGGAATTGATCAAACAAAGCTTTTAGAGTAGTAAATTAATTAATTACAAAAATTCCACTTATTCTTAACAATCTCGAAGACCCTGGGGAGCGAATGTTTATCCAATGCCAACACTGTCAAACAAGCTTTAAGATAGATGAGCGGAAAATTCCCAAAAAAACCTCCTTTGTAAAATGCTCAAAGTGCTCCGAGCCGATCCTACTTTCACAATCGAACGACTTTGGGCCGATGCCACTGCCTGAGGGTGAAATTATTGAGTGTGATAATTGTCAGGCCCGATATCTGATCCCGACTGAAGAGCTAGGAGATGGTCCCTTAAAGTTTAAATGCGGTAAATGCGATCATGTATTTGAGTGGGCTACATCAGGAGCGGCACCCGAAGTCCCTGCCGATGATTCAGACGACTACAGGCTATCAGATTTGGATGACAACCCCGTGACGGCATCTGATGATCTGGATTCAGACCTCCCTGGCCAGGCATCGAATGCGGGTGATGTCGGACTCGGCAATGTTTCTATTCCCGACGAAAATAAAATTGCAGTCGATGATCTACTTGGTGATTTTGATAGTGATGAGGCGGATATCGACTTTCCCGACGCACTGAAAGATGATTTTGACTTATTTGAAGACGATTTCTCCTCTAAACCGTCAGCCAATGCGACCGAAGAGTATTTAAAATCTGTTGATATTGGTGGTTATTCTGAGATTGAAGGGGTTGAAAATGACAAATTGCGAGCGGTGTCAGAGGATCAAAAACACAAATTCTTTCTGAAGCCCGAAAATAAAAAAAAATCACCAACAGGTCAATCCAAAGGAATTGAAAATGAATTATCAGATCACCGCCCGGAAATTCAAAATGAAACGGATGAAATCGATCCGGAAATGGAAAATGTAGACTTGCCAGAAGCTGATTCCTCGGATATGCCAGCTTTCAACTCAGCCAACGAAAAATCCAAATCGTCATCAATAAATCGTAAAAAAGTTATCGCAGGTGCTCTCTTTGTCATTCTTTTTCTGATTCTGATATCTGTCGGCGGATTTTTACTACTTAATAATCACAACCCCGTGAACGTTCCGCTACCCCTCGAAACTCCGGGAAGTGGTAAAAATATAAGAATCATGGAACCTCTCAATGGCAAATATATTGTCAATAAGGCAAGCGGAAAGAGGATATTTATCCTCCAAGGGAAATTGAAGAACCTGTTGCCCTCAGAACTTAAAATCAGCGGGGTAAAAGTTAAGGGAATCTTGTACGATAAAGATGATCGAGTAATCGGTGAATCGACTGTTTTTGCCGGTAATAATCTCCCCCGGGCAAACTTGGAGAACTATAGTCAAGAAAAAACGGAATCGTTTTTCAATAATCAGTTTGGAGAGAATAATAAAAACCTGAACTTGGGTTTTAATCAAGTGATTCCATTTCAGGTGGTGTTTTTCGAAATCTCCGGGGAAATCGCTAAACTGGAGGCCCAAATCGTCGGCTTTTCAAAAAACGTCCAAGATTAAGCCAAATTCATACCGCGAACAAAAAGGGGAGTTAGTCTATAAATAACCAGCTCTTTTATTCTTAAATTTACCACGCTTCTGCTTCTTCCATTTTTTTATAATAGCCTGAATCCCCAATGAAATTAAAATTAGTAAAAGGCACAAGAGATTTAACCAACGAAGAACTGAGTCGTTTTTGCTTCATTGAGGATGAAGCCAAAAAGATCTTCTCACTATACGGATATAAGGAAATACGCTTGCCTATCATGGAGAACACCGATTTATTTGCTCACGGGGTGGGAGAAGAAACGGATATTGTCGGAAAAGAAATGTTTTTATTGCAGAATCGCGGAAAACGGAGCCTGGCGTTAAGACCCGAAGCCACCGCACAGGTTGTTCGACATGTGATTTCCAACAGCTTGATGCAACAGAGTCGGTATATCAAATTGTTCTATATGGGACCGATGTTTCGATATGAACAACCGCAAAAAGGTCGTTATCGCCAGTTTTATCAAATCGGAGCGGAGTATTTCGGTGTCCCCGGTGCCGACGCGGACTTAGAAATGATCTTGATGCTACGGCAATTGTTTCAGTCTATTAATCTGGCTCAAATTGCTTTTCAGTTAAATACGATAGGATGTTTGAAAGACGAATGCCGACCAGCTTTTAAGAAAAAACTGGTGGATTTTTTATCAGATAATAAAAACCATTTATGCGAAGATTGTGTTCGTCGCCTGGGTACCAATCCTTTGAGAGTACTTGATTGTAAAAAACCAAAGTGCATTGAGATCACAGCCGGAGCGCCTAAAGCTTATGAGGAGATATGCGATGATTGCGCGAGTAACTTTACTGAACTGAGAGAGTTATTAGAAAAGCATGATGTTTCTTACAGCTTAAATGAAAAACTGGTGCGCGGTTTGGATTATTATTCACGAACTGTTTTCGAAGTGTACTCAGAAAATTTGGGAGCCCAAAATGCTGCTGGTGGTGGTGGGCGATATGATGGCTTGTTTGATATTTACGGTGCCAAAACCGTGCCCGCGATTGGATTCGCGTTAGGCTTAGACCGTCTGACTTTATTGATCGACCCACCGAAAGCCAGGCCGGCGGATTTATTTGTCATCGGGCAAGATCGTCTGAAAATAACCCGGCTGGTTGCTCAGTGTCGTGAAGCAGGTTTTGAATGCCACTGGGACCCGTTTCTCGCGTCGATGAAGAGTCAGTTTAGACAGGCCAATAAATTGAACTCCAGATTAAGTCTGATCCTAGGCGACGAAGAGATCGCAAAGGGGGAAGTGGCGGTAAAAGATATGGAAGCGGGCGTTCAAGAGCTGATCGATCAGGATAATTTGCTTGGTTTTCTTGCCCCCAGGTTAACCCCAAACTAAATAACCGAACTCAGTAGGACTTATGCAGCTTGGTGTATTAACTTCCAGTTATAAAAATAATGCCATCGAAACTCGGGAAAAGCTGGCCATTCCCGAAAGTGAGGCAGCGGACTTGATTCAGCTGATCAAACAAGAGACAGACATTAATGAGCTAATGGTGTTGTCTACTTGTAATCGTGTGGAGGTATATTTTCAGGCCGAGAATCCTTTGAGGAAATTTGATGCGGTGATTGGAAAATTTCTTGAATTCCGGGGGATCGGAGAGGATCATGCGATTGAATTTATGAGACTGATCGGACGAGATGCTGTTCGCCATATATTTAGAGTGGCGTCTAGTCTTGAAGCGATGGTCATCGGTGAACCACAAATTACCGGGCAGATAAAGAACTTCTTTCATCTGTCCAAGGCAGCCAGAGGGTGTGGTTTTTTATTGAATCAAATAATGCACCGGGCATTTGTGACGGCGAAGCGCGTACGGAATGAAACGGATATTTCCAAATTTGCGGTTTCCATCAGTTTCGCGGCGGTCGAGCTGGCCAAAAAAATATTTCTAAAATTGGACGATAAGGT
The DNA here is from genome assembly GCA_964549175.1 of uncultured Pseudomonadota bacterium. GTDB lineage: Bacteria > SAR324 > SAR324 > XYD2-FULL-50-16 > XYD2-FULL-50-16 > CAZJUM01. The sequence goes on from CAZJUM010000052.1 coordinate 10,404, forward strand.
AATCTTGGTCATTGGTGCCGGCGAAATGGCAGAATTAGCGGTGAGTCACCTACTTAAGGCAAGTTGCTCACAACTATTGGTAACCAATCGTACTTTCTCACGAGCAGTCTCTTTGGCTGAAAAATTCAACGGCTCGGCAGTTCGCTTCGAGTATATGGAAAAACATCTGGAAGATGCTGATATTGTTATATCATCAACCGGATCCAGAGGATTTATTCTGGATCAAAAGATGATCCGGAAAAGTATGAAAAAAAGAAAATGCCGATCGATGTTTTTGATCGATATCGCGGTTCCCAAGGATATCGATCCGCTAATTAATGAAATCAATAATTCATATGTTTATGACATCGATGATCTCCAAACGGTAGTCGATACCAATCTTAGATTTAGACAGCAAGAAGCGGAAAAAGCCCAGAAGATTATAGAAGAGGAATTAGATCATCTTGATGAATGGCTGGTTACGCTGGATGTGGTTCCGACCATTAAATTGTTCCGTGAGAAAGTTCTGGAGTTGGCCAATGAAGAACTTTCCAAAGGGTTGCATCAATCCGGTGATATATCCGCAAAACAAGAAAGAAGCATTCGCGCCATGATTAACGGACTGGCATACAAAATTCTACACCATCCCACCATCATGCTTAAACAAAAAGCCAAAGAAGGGGTTGTTGATAAGGAATATGTTCAAGTGATCAACGACTTGTTCGGTTTAAAACAGCAAAAAAGTCAGAGCAAAAAAAACAATATTATTGAAATGAAATGAAAGAAAACCTGGTGATTGCCACACGCTCCAGCCAATTAGCTTTGCGTCAAGCTGAATGGGTTAAAGCACGAGTTAATCGACATTTTCCCGATGTCAAAATTCACTTATCGCGCGTTAAAACCAAAGGGGATAAAATACTAGATACCTCGTTAACTAAAATCGGCGGAAAGGGATTGTTCGTCAAAGAACTTGAAGTCGCAATACTGAATCAGGAAGCCGATATCGCTGTGCATTCCATGAAAGATGTGCCGATCACATGTCCGCCCGGATTAGAGATCTCTGTGATTACACGAGGAGAAACGCCTAACGATGCTTTTGTTTCCAATCAATATAACTCGTTTCAAAATCTCCCTGAGAAGGCGGTGGTGGGAACAAGCTCGCTAAGAAGAGTGGCTCAACTAAAAAAGGCTCGCCCCGACCTGCGGTTTGAATCATTGCGTGGTAATGTCAATACACGGTTAAGAAAACTGGATGAAGGACGATACGACGCGATCATCTTAGCCATGGCAGGTTTAATCCGATTAGAGATGGAAGATCGCATAACGGAGAAGCTATCTTATGACCTTTCACTTCCGGCTATTGGCCAAGGTGTGGTCTGCATTGAGTCAAGACGCGATGATAATGAGGTATTGGAACTTATTCGTCCTTTGATTGACTCTAAAACAAGATCGAGAATAAGAGCGGAAAGAGCATTGTTGTGCCGTCTAAACGCCGGATGCCAAATTCCCCTTGCGGGATTTTCCACGCTTGAGAATGGAATTATTGAGTTGAGTGGCCTGGTGGCCAGTGAAGACGGGAAAACGCTGGTTAAAGTTACCGATTCCGCCCCTGAATCTGATGCTGAGGCTTTAGGTGTCAGGGTTGCTGAAAAACTACTGGAAAACGGTGCTCGAGAGATTTTGGAAAATATAGGAATCGAAGTCGATTAGATATCAGCGAATAGCTATGGCCATCTTAACAAATAAAAAAATCATCATTACGCGTGACGCGGCTCAAACCGGCAGTTTAAAAGATCAACTCACAAAACTGGGGGCCGAGGTTTTTTGCGTCCCCACAATAAGGATCATTGATCCGGATGATTGGACACCGTTTGATCGGGCGGCAACTCAGATCGACCAATTTGACTGGCTGATTTTCACCAGCCCCAATGCGGTAAAATTTTGCGAAAAGAGATTGGAAAAACTGGGGATTGATCTTAAAGAATTTCCCCAATTAAAAATCGCGGTTGTAGGAATGCAAACCAGTCGTGTGGTGGAATCATTCGGATCAACGGTGCGTTTGCTACCCAATAAATTTCAAGCTGAGGATTTATCTGAAAAATTGATCGCGGAAGGTGTTAAGGGGAAAAACATATGGTTGCCGCGGGCGTTGGCCGCCAGAAATGTAATGATCGAAACATTGGTAAAAGCAGGTGCCCATGTGATGATGACGCCGGTTTATCAAAATCAAGTACCTTTGGATAACAAAGACCTGATTGTCGATACATTAAATCAACACTCCATAGACTGGATCACATTTACGAGTTCTTCGACGGTGAGCGGTTTTTTTAATATATTAGGGAAACCACTGGCGCAATCAGAACTTCCCAAACTGGCATCAATCGGATCCATTACCACCAAAACCCTGCGTAATCTTAGTTTAGTACCCTCGTTTTCCGCCAATCCTCAAAATATCGAGGGACTTTGTCAGGGGATTATTGCTTGGGAAACTGAACACCTGGTCCAATAGCGTTATTTTTATATTCAAGCGGATCAAGTATACAGATTGTGGTATTCGACAATCCCGATAAACCTGTGCCAACGCTAATCCCAAAATCTATCGCGCCTCCATGAAAGACTTTATCGCGCAATTACCTAAAGCCGAACTTCATGTACATCTTGAGGGAGCAGTCACCCCTGAGTTTTGGCTAAAGCTGATCAAAAAGCACCAACCGGATAATACACTCACCCTGGATCAATTGAAAAAAAGATTTGTATACAACTCTTTTCCCGATTTTTTGGAAACCTTTCGGGATGTGGTGTTTTCCTTCTATAACGCTGATGATTTGTACGATTTAACGGCAACTTTTTTAAATCAATCGGCCGATCAAAATGTAAGATACTGCGAAGTAATGTTTACACCCTACTTTTTGATAAAACGAGGGCTGGATTATCATGACATGATGGCCGAAATTGTTCGTGCGGCCAAAGAGACGGAGCGGAAACGGGGTATCGAAATGAAATTGATATTTGATGGCCCGCGTAACTTCGGTAATAAGGTGGTTCGGGAACTCTTTGAATTAGCCGCCAATGATCGTACCGGGCATGTTGTTGGTGTTGGATTAGGGGGAGATGAAAAAAGCTTTCCGGCTCGAGATTTTCAAAATGAGTTTCAATTTGCCGAAGCCCATGGACTCAAAACTATTGCTCATGCCGGGGAAACTGCTGGTACGCGATCAATAATCGATACCATTACCCTGCTCAATGTCTCCAGAATAGGTCATGGGTTAGGAATTATTGAAAACTCGGATGTTGAGAGCCTGATTTTTGATCGAAACATTACATTGGATTTATGTCCTGGCAGTAATGTCAAAACGCGTTCTATTAACTCGCTCAATGAGCACCCGCTCAAAAATTATCTGGAACGCGGTTATAGCGTTACGCTAAACTCCGATGATCCCGGATTATTTTCATCTACTCTAAACAATGAATATCTGGCCATGGCAAAGATTTGCTCATTGTCGCCAGATCAAATAACTCAAATCGCGATCAATAGTATTAATGGCTCCTTCCTCCCCCAGTCTCGCAAGCGGCAGTTGATTGATGAGATCGACGCGTTCGCAAAGTCGCCATAAACCCTACTTTCCAATTATTATGACGACACCGATGAGAATCCCTGAAATAACCCAAAGCAATAAATTATTTTTTAGTTTATAAAGTAATTGAGTAATATTAGAAAGTAATTTGTATATATATTTAAAAGTTACTTAACTTATATAAATTAAATATCAATAGTATCTTATTTTTATTAAATAGGTTTGGGTGAGTTTACAAATATTGGATTTAACACCAAGTGATATAAAACTAACTGATTATGTACAATTCGTAGCCCTTTTTCTTTGATCACCCCCTGTCATTCCTCTAGTGGCTCCATAGCTCTTCGAGACTATGGAGCCACCAGAGAGAAATTAGCTGAGCAGTTACGTTATGGAGTAGCTATTTCAGTCAAAAACAGGTATAGTGACGACTTATAATTGGCAAGCAAATCGGTCAGTTTTGATTGAGTATATATGACCAGATGGTAATTTGTGTGAGCGCCAAATACTCGGAATGCTCAGATTGAGTATAGCGGAGGGATAAGCCTTGGTTTGTCGGATACCCACGGCTTAGCTATCGGCTTCACCTCATTTAAGATTAGATTTCGAGTTGGCGGAAACAACTTTATTAAGAGATATAGTCAAATGTTGTGTTCAAAAAAGTTAAGCAGCAATATCCCTT
>CAZJUM010000053.1:0-14574 GCA_964549175.1 uncultured Pseudomonadota bacterium
TCCATAGCTCTTCGAGACTATGGAGCCACCAGAGAAAAATTAGCTGAACAATTACGATTAAATTACCATTATTATGATTGCTATATTTTGCTTCCGAATCGCTACCGAAGTTTGTCACATTCCTTTAAAATATGAAAGGCATCGTTGATTAGCGATTTTCAAAACCTGATTTAAAAATTATGAAAGTAAATTATCGATTAATTTTAGCTGGATTTTTACCCCTGTGTATGGTTAGTATCAACAGGAGCTACCCACTTGATTGTGTACTATTTCCGTTATTATCTGTTTGAGTTTAACCTGTACCCGGAGGAAGTTATGCAAAAATTAACAGCCATTATCCTGGGGGGGGGCAGGGGAAGCCGCCTAGACCCGTTGACAAAAGTTCGTTCCAAACCGGCAGTACCTATAGGAGGAAAATTCAGATTAATCGATATCCCTATCAGTAATTGCCTCCACTCAGACGTCAGAGAAATTTTTCTACTCACTCAGTTCAATACCGAATCGCTTCACCGTCATATTCATAACACATATCGCTTTGATTTATTCAGTAAAGGGTTTGTGAGAATTTTGGCCGCTCAGCAAACCAGTGAAAGTCAAGACTGGTATCATGGAACAGCCGATGCCGTCCGAAAAAACCTGCGGTACCTGGAAAACTCAGGTGAGCACATTATCATTTTATCCGGAGATCATCTTTACCGGATGGACTATCGCAAGTATTTTCAGCATCACTTGGATATGGATGCTGATATTACCATTTCGGTAAAACCAATTAGTGCCGAAGAAACCAAGGGGTTTGGTATCGTAAAACTGAATGAAGACACCACCATCACCGATTTTTATGAAAAGCCCCAGGATGAGGAAGTATTGGAAGAATACAAAATCGGTGACAATATATTCAATTACTATGGGGTTGAGCGACAGAAAAGAACCCATGTGGCTTCCATGGGGATCTACATCTTTAAAAAACAAGCATTGCTGGACTTGCTGGAAAACAGTGAGGGAGAAGACTTCGGGAAAGAAATAATACCGGGCTGTTTGCATGATAAAAAAGTTTCCGCTTATTTCTTCGACGGATACTGGGCTGATATTGGAACGATGCGAACATTTTTCGAAACTCATTTCGAACTGACACAACCGGTTCCAAAATTCAACTTTTATGATGAACGCTTCCCATTTTACACCAACCCCCGTTATTTACCAGCTTCCAAGATTTACAATTGCCAGATTAATCAATCCCTGATTTGTGAGGGATCCATTTTGCTGGGATCGATTGTTGAACATGCTGTTATAGGAATCCGTTCATTTATCGAGGAAAAGACATTGGTACAACGGTCCATCATCATGGGGAATACCTATTTTGAAACCATTGATAAACGTAAAACCAATAAAAACGAGGGGAAGATCAGTTTAGGAATTGGCAACAATTGTATCATACAGAATGCCATTATCGATATGGACTGTCAAATCGGCAATAATGTGCATTTAATCAATAAAGAAAATAAAAAAGAAGAAGACGGTGAACTCTACGCTATTCGTGAGGGAATCGTCATTATTCCCAAGGAAACCATCGTTCCGGATAATACCACCATCTAGTCAAACACGCACCCTAACGCGTTTCGGAGGAAGTTACTTTTCCCCGTTCTCTCATAAAATAATTCTGTATCATGAACAGGAAAATAAATGGCTCGGGAAGTGCTTCAAGGTTGACGGAACTGAACCCAAGTATTATGCGGAATAAAACTGGCCAGTTCAAGAAATCTGTTTTTGATGATTGTAATTTCAGCTCAAGTTACTGAATGGCTTCAACTGATTAATCGGGAGAATACGACATGAAAACATTTTATTGTCCTTATTGCGACCAAAAACTGACGGTTTTGGATGGAAGTGCCATTCACTTCGTCGGATTGATTAAAACCCGGGAATTTGAATGCTCAGCTACCTTTCTACTCCCTTCGGCATTAGGTATTTACGATACATTCACCGACTCAAGTATAAAAGTTAAAGAGGGCACTAAAGTCGATTTTCGCTGCCCTAAGTGCAATGACAGTTTTACCAGTAGCTATGATGATGACTTAGCTGAGATTAAAATGATTGATGATGATGAGCATGAATATGTCGCTATATTCAATCGAATTTATGGCAAGCATTCCACCTTTTTAGCCGATTATCAAAAAAAGAATATCAAGAACTCTTTTGGAGAAGATAAGGACGATTACATTCATGGTTTTGATAAACCCGTCAATTTTTTTGGTGAATAGTAATTTGGGCGCTTTTTTACGCGTCAACCATGAAAAAGGCGTGTGCGGCTGCCAATCCGAAAATTAGTACCTGCGACTTGAAGGAGGCACCATCCGCTTTCTGCTCTCTGAGAGCGCGATCAAATCAAATGATTTCGCTTAGACGCGGAGTACTTCTTGATTTCTATAATAGATGCGGGGTTTGTCAGACACAAATATACCTCTATCCTCAGGTTTATACGGCGAAAGAACCGGAAATCCGCGAAACGCCCTCCCCAATATGCCTTGAATCAGCTTCAACCAGAACCATGCCTTGAACAAAACCAGCTGGTAGATGGTTGATGTATTGAATAATTGTTGATATTCGGATCGCGGGGAAATAATCGACCAATGAATCGGTGTCAACCACCACAACATGTAGAGCAGTATCTGAATATGGCTGTTAAATCACAATTGGTATACAAAACATTCAATCGAATATTGGATTCAATATCTCAAGAACCTGAAAATATCGTCTCTGAGTTAGCTTTATCGAAGCAGTTGGGAGTCAGTCGTACTGTGATAAAAAAAGCCTTTGCGATGATGTTAGATAAGGGGCTTATTCAGGTCAAGGAACGCAAAAAGATCCTAAAGCGTGCCATTCAGGAAGCGGATTATATTGCATTAGATGCTGAACAAGTGGAAGGTGATCAGGTAATCCGTGAATTTTTTGTCAATCAAATGAAAAACGGAACGATAAGACCAGGTGTCCGATTTTCAGTATTGGAATTGGCTAGGGAATCAGGATGTGACCGCACAATCGTCAGAGAGTTTCTGCAAAAATTTAGCAAATTTGGTTTGGTTGAGAAATTACCTCGGAAAATGTGGGGGATGGTAAAGATAGATCATGGTTACATTAACGAACTAGTCGAAGCGCGAAAATCGATTGAGATGAATGCTATTAAAGACCTTTGGAATCAAGAGGATGCTTCACCTGTTTGGCAAAAACTCACTCACCTCAGTCTTCAGTTATCTGAGATGGCAGAATCCATTGATGAATCACAGTTTTGGGAGTTGGATCGCCGCTTGTATGAGATTATTGTAGAGTGCCTAAACAATCGTTTTGTGGTTCAATTCCATTCAACCCTTTATTACCTGTTCACTCTTCACTACCAATGGATTCTGTCGGTTGGGACAGGCATTGCGGAATCTGTTTTATGGCAAAATATTGAACTGCTTGATGCCGTTATTAATCGAAATTACGAAGAATCCGTACACTTCATTCGATCTCACTACGAAACAGCAGAAGAACTTTTCCTGGAAGCCAACAAAATGCTGGCTTTTCCGTAACTCCCTACCGACTATTTCCACATGGACTTAAATAAGTCGCGATACATCCTACGACGCTAAATCCTTTAGGCTTTCAGCTTATAATGATTCGCGACTTTGAAACAAATACGAATCTTAGACAAAATTCCTCAATTGATTTTATATTACAATTTATTTGATTTTTTCAGGAAAAAGTGTGTTGGTAGATTGCGGAAGCCGTTAAACGAAGATCGGAGTTCGGATCTACTCAATACAAAATCGCAGATGAGAATAAATCAATTATTTAAAAATACGGAAGTAAAAACCCCAACCATCGCTGTGAGACGGTTCTTTCTTTTTTAATGATACTCTCAATCAGTTTTATGGGGTGTGCGGATACCGGCTCCCCGCATCCGCGGGATGACAGGCATTATTGGCAAGCTCAGGATATTAATAGCAGGTAATCAGGTAGAAAAAATCATCAAATTTTAGATATTTTTTATTGACAGTTTTTGGTTATCCCAATAGGGCTATTGGTTATTGACAATCAAGGGCCGGTAGCTCAGTTGGTAGAGCACCTGACTTTTAATCAGGTGGTCGTGGGTTCGACCCCCGCCCGGCTCACCATCACGAAGGCGTCCCCATCGTCTAGTCGGCCTAGGACACCGCCCTTTCACGGCGGCGACAGGGGTTCGAATCCCCTTGGGGATACCAGCTTGTACTCCAGGCATCGGAAGCATCAAATCGGAAGGCTTATTGACTGTAAATAAGAGCTTTTCTCCCTCCAGTTTCAAGTTCGAAAATATAGTTTTCAACAGACGTCTTTTTTGCTCCGGTTTCGAACTTTCGGATAACTCGCCTACCCTTGAAGCCAAGTCCAATAAAAGATTGGCGGTAATATTGTGCTCATCATCCGCAGTGGTATACTGCCTTAACTTATTGCTCAATTCATGCTGTTCGGGTTTTAATGACATTGCTTTTTTATCGTATTCCTGTTTAGTAATACTCCCTTCCAAATAGATATCAAGTGCGCGATCAATAATTATTGGGAGAATTTTGTTTACTTCCATTTGTGATGAAATGAAATAATACTTATTTTCCAGATAATTAGCCTCTGGTCTTGATTATCTGACTGGTTGCGATGAAATAAGACTTAAGCCCATGCCGGTATATATCTGGCGTATCGCTTTGAGTCAGGGGCATTAGGATCATTCTTAATCAATTTTTGTGTAACGGCGGAAGTTATTATCTGCGAGATCGTATTTGCGTTTTTTTCAGAAAGACCAAATCTTTTTCGCAATGATTGATTTGTCATTTGCTTTCGAAGTACCCATTGCAACACGCAATGCTGATAACAAGCTCTGACACGATCACTTCCATTCATATCCCGAAATGCTCTTGCACCGTGGATGACAGCGGCTGTTCGTTTGTAACTAACCAAGAATTCAGGAGCTGGCAATTGTAGCAATTCAATCGTTTCTACGACTCGATCAATACCACTGCTTCTTTCCTCACATATTCCAAATCCCCGCATCAAACTCGCCAATCTTTCATTGCGAGATTGATATCCATCGATAAACCGCTCGACAGGTACAATGGGTTCACCTGGGTTTGATATTTTCACCCTGTTTTTATAAACCTCAACAATTGGCGATGTTCCCGTCATATCCAAATCTTGATGTATCAAAGCATTTGCCAGTAATTCACGAATAACGACTTTAGGAACAAGCTTAGTATCTTTACGCAACGCATCTTCAATGACTTCATTTTGTGGTAAATGGCTCATCACATAGCCAACCAATCCCTGAAAGCCAACAGCGTATCCTTTTTCGTTCGTAAAATTTAATCGAGTATTCAAATTTGATTTGTCTTCATAAATAACAACACGTGTTGCTTTTCTACTCACATCTGAAAAATCGTATAAATTTTTGGCAAGTAGCAGGGCACCTATATTTAAAATGGAATAGCTTTCAGCTGTTTGATCAATTAAACGTTCAATGATGAGCTTTTCGATGACACCTTGTTGCGTTGTCGGATAAGGTATCTTCAGTAAGTCAAAAAACGATTGAGTATCCAATAGCTGTATGACGTCTGCGCGGTTACATTCTTTAATGCAGTGTTTTCCAACCATCCGGGTTGACCTTCGGCAAAGATTTTACGCAATTGATCCTCACTCATCGGTTTCAATTGCTCGCCCGACCGCATCAAATAAGCGTCTTCATAATGATAAGCAGTTCCTTTGGGTCGAGAAGGAATTGAAAAAACCACAACACGTTCGTCAGGGTGATTTACTTCTTCAATATCAACTCGAAAGCCAATAGCAGTGAAGAGCTTTGAAGTCATTTCAACAACATTATTAACCGCCTGACTCCCAACAACTCTTCTTGGTGAATCATTGGATATACCCAACACAAAATACCCACCACCTTCGTTGGCCAAAGCAACACAATACTTATACAGTTTTTTATTATCGTATTGTTTTTTGGCTTCTTTAAATTCCAAATTTTGCGTTTCGGATTTTACATTAAGCCAAATGTCAATTTGTTCCGGTGATACTGTCATATTGTTTACTCCACATCGCTCACATCATAATGTGCGATATTTTAGTTTTGCTGATGCTCATAACTTGTTAAGGGGTAGTAAAATTACTCATCATCCTGAGTGTCAGTTAGCACCGATTCTGCTGGGGATGTTTCTTCATTGACCTGATTAATGGAATCACAGACCTGTTTCAGAATTTGATCAGAAGCAATCTTACGAAATTCCGAATCACCCATTAGCCTGGAAAAAATCTCCTCATTTCCTTCCATGCGGTCAATTACCAAATTTTCGAACGTTTTTTCAAATATAAAACGAAAATCTTCCATGGTATTAACCGCTGTGGCTTGTCTAAGCGAATCATCGGCAACCGCCTTTTCCTGTATCTGTCCAAAAAAAAGTTGATCCGCTGGCGTAAAATCGGTTCCAAATCGCTCGTTGAGGATCTCAATCAAGGTTGACGCAGGATTGACTCATCCTCCCCATTGCCGGTACCAGCATCCCTCGGGCCTTTCAGCGGATCGCCTTTGCCCTCCTTTAAGCTGATGCTACCTTCGCTGATCTTTTGTAACCAGTAATAATTAAGTTCTAACTCATCACCCATGGGAACCCCTTCCCCCTGAGATCGTCTGGGCAGTTTCAGCAGCAAAAACCTCAAGTATGTGTAAAGCTTTTCCAGGTCAATATCCTGATAAGGAATTACCTAAGATAGGAATCCATATAAATTTTTAAAACTGATTACCAATTTTTTGAACGCATTTTGATCATCCTCTTCCGACAAAGCCTTGAATCGTTCCACTGCCGGATTAAGAATTCCATCCATTTTGGAATGATTATGGACCGATTCCTTTTGTTTAGGTAAATAATAAACGGCGCAAAAATCATCCACTTCTTGTTCAAACACAATGTCTGATTCATCAATCTAGTTCTGCAAAAAATAAAGGTGGTGAGGATCGACCCATTCTTCAGTCTCAGTCACTTCATAGTACTACAACGACACTTAGAGAGTATATAACTGATATTGTTGGATTATTGAGAGTTCTTGCTTTATTTTGAGCTGTAATTATTTCAGTCACTTAAATGACAAGTATCGTTGTAGTCTAAGCAGCAAATGAAAGGCCGCTTATTTATGATACTGGTATGAACTAAAAAACCTTTTGCATGATTATCGAACGATCAACGGATGGATTCGGCGGATTTAAGGCTTCTATCAAGATCTTGAATTCTTTCTTCCAGTTGGGTTTTGGTAGCGTTGAGTTGTTCCGTGATGTTAGACAAATTGGTAAATAACAAAGAATTATCAATTGCGATAGCCACTTGAGAAACTAACAGCATAATGGTATCTAAGCATTCCTTTGAAAAAGCTCTTTTGGTTAAATTATTTTCGAGATAAATGATTCCTGTTAGCTTGCTGTGACTTACAATTGGAAGGCACATGATTGATTTGGGTTTGTTAACCGATACATAATGATCGTACACAAAAATCCCTTCATTAGCAGCATCATCCAGTAAGACCTGTTTTCTGGTTCTGATTACATAAAATATAATTCCTCTGGCGATTTGATCAAAATTTTCCAATGGATGTGAACAAATTGTAACCGGTGGATCTGATTCCGTCATACCCTTTGCCGCTATATTGAAATGACCTTCAGATTCAATCAATATATAACTGCTCCGCGCGCCGGCATTTTCCATTATAATAGTAAGTACTTTAACCAATAGTTTCCCTAAAACCAATTCGTTCGATAAGCTTTGAAATGAACTGATGATGTCCTTAAAATCGGACGCATAACGAAGTGGATTATGGGTGATATCATGACTTCCCGAATCTAATTCCATAATGTATCGCCGTGTAAGTAGATTGGGATAGTCAAGTTCAAGCCGTTGTAGTTTTGCTGTAGCCCCCCACTTTACATAGGCTGTCGCGGCTGATCTTAAATACGCGGCAGCGATTGTTGTTTTTCCTCGAGAAAGAAAGTATTTGGCGGCTAATTCATTGGCCAGGGCTTCATGTTGAACTGTGCTGTTTTTTATGGCGGACTCAATAGCTTCATCGAAAAGGTTCATTGCCTCAATGAAGTTTCCGGATATACCCGACATTTGAGCCGCGATGATCCGTTGTTTATCTCGGTAATTGACAGGGTTGTTATCAGCCAGTTGTTTTAGTTTCTGATGGTTGTTTTTTAAAATATCCCAATATCGCCATTTCTCTTTATCACTGAAACCCTGATAATTAATAGTAATAATAAGAGAATAATAAAAATAATGTTCAGGAACCGCTAATTGTGAGTAACCGACAATTAACTTGTCGGATTCGGAAATGAGTTCAAGCGCTTTTTTATATTCCCCGAATATGAAATGAATCTGAGCACTGACTAAATAATACCACTGCAAAGGGAGATCATTTTTGCTGGTGTTTAGATCATTAATCAGTTCCTGGTCATTTAATTTATCAAATACTTCCTGTTTGTTCTCAGATGTCGTGGGATTTTGTAGTAGCTCCGTAAGATTTGAAATACGAATCATGTTTTTCAGATCAGGATTATTGAATTGGCCTATAAAATCCTGATACTTTTTGGTTTCATTACGTATTTCTTCCAGGGGGGAGCCAATGATTAGGTGAGTTTTCATTAAAAAACTAATACTGTTGGCCGCACTGACAAAATCTCCGTATTCGATACCTGTTTGGTATGAGATTCTTAAATATTTCAAATTCTGCTTGGCACTATCCTTAAGATGGCTAATATAACTTCCAAATAAAAAATTAAGCTGACTCTCCAGTGCGGTGTTCGGGAATTTATTTTTTATATCCAACGCTAAACGTCCCATAGCATAACCCGTATTGTAGTCTTCCAGTCCGGAGCACAGCAAAACAGCATAATTCATGTACCCATACGCTGAACAACCGGTATTTCCATATTTGATACTGAGTTCAATCATTTTCAGGGTTAATAATATCCACAAATTTCTTCTTGTATAAGCAGCCGCCGGAATAATGTTGGTTAGTAATTCCATCATGGCGATAATATCGGCTTCAACCATGGTGGGTAAGAAAACCAGACTTTTTATCTTGGTTTGATCCAGACTGGCGTGGATCTCCTGCATTTTTACTTGGGCGATTATTGTGATTTCCGCGTCATTGGGCGGGATTTTCTCGTTAAACAGTGACTTCAACGCGGCAACGCCAATATCGACAGCTTCTTTGAGTCGATCATTTTTAATATACAGGTTCAGTTTAATATTAATGACTTCAACTTTTTCCTGATTGGTTTTGACATGATCAAGCAGAAGGTCAAATATCGGATCCGCCGCCATATCATTCCCGCTATAGTACTCGCATTCCGAACGTTTGAGATACAGCTTTTTTGTGAGCTCATAGTCAAGATCCCAGCTTTCATCAAACAATAAATCCGTACCCAACGCGAAATACTTCCAAGCTGTCTCATACGCGGAAGACATTTTGGATATCTCTCCCGCTCTCAAATTTAAAGCGGCAAGTTCCATTTTTTGGGAGTTTTCCTTGATTAAGGAAAGTCCCCGGTTCATGTGATTGACGATCTTGAAAACCTGATGCTCTATTTCGTTTTCAGGAATACTGCTTAATAGTAATTGCCCTAACATCAGATGAGTCTGTTTTTTTTCCTTTAACGTTAGCATATTGTATGCGGCCAGGTGGACCCGATTATGTAGAAACTTGAATTTGATTTGGGTTCGAGACATCGCATTCGGGACTTCCTTGGGCGGTTTTAGTAAATCGGCCCTGCTGTCTTCCAAAACGATGAGGCCGACCTTCATTGGGCTTTCAAGCAAGCGAAAAGCAACATCTTCTTCTATTCCTGAAGCGATACAAAGGGTTTCAACATCAAATTGATTTCCAATACAAGCTGCCACTTTCATAATTTCTATGGATTCAGGTTTCAGATCCATGATTTTCTCGGACATTAATTCAACGACATTTTCGAAAATCTCTGTATTTTGAATTTGGACGGGATCCCATTTCCAAAAACCGGTTGTGGGATCAAATTGGATAAGGTCTTTATCATAAAATGTTTTTAGGAGTTGCTTAACAAAAAAGGGATTGCCATTGGTTTTATCTAAGATGATTTGCGCAAGAGATTGATAATTTTGCTTCAAACCTAGTGCTTCTTCGATTAAAAGGCAGATGTCTGCCTCTCTGAGCGCTTGCACACTGATTTCATGAACCTGTATGCTGGCCTTTTTTATTTCTTCAACAGCGAGCGCGAGTGTATTGGCATGGATGATTCCTGATTCACGATATCCTAAGATGAACAGCAAATAGCGACTGTCTAAGTCGCTCAAACAAGCCTGAATCAGCTGGATAGAAGCATAATCCGCCCATTGGAAGTTATCGAGGAATACGACCAATGGTTTGCCGTCATGGGTAAAAGTATGAAGAAATTTTTTGAATGTAAAATTTAGCCGATTCTTTGCTTCGTCCGGTGCTAACTCCGGAACACTTGGTTGAGGTCCCACAATAATTTTAACTTCCGGAATAAAGTCGATGATAAGTTGGCCATTTTGACCAAAATGGCTAAGAAATTTGTTTTTCCAATGATTAATCACTGTCTCATCTTCGGTAAGAATCTGGCGAATTAGTATTTGAAAAGCTCTGACTAATGAATAGTAAGGCGTGTCTTTATAGGCTTTTTCGAATTTTCCCCGTGTAATAAATCCTCGCCTCGAATGGACTTTGTCGTGCAACTCCCTCACTAAAGAGGTCTTTCCCATTCCCGCAGCTCCCTTCAGCAAAATTAACTCAACGCTGGCAGTGCATACACGATTAAACGACTCGATAAGCGTTAATACATTTTCCTGAGTGCCATAGAGTTTTGTTGGGATGTGGAATGAACCAATATTATCATGCTGGCCAAGCATGACCAATTGACTCTGATTAACATGATCGATATCAGAATTAACGCCCTCTAAGTCTTTTAACAGGCCAAAGGCGCTTTGGTAACGATCCTCAACACTTTTCGACAGCAGTTTTTGTAATATACTATTTAAAATGCGCGGAATACCTTCTATCTGTCTGGGTTGTTTGGCGATATGCTTATGTATTCTGATGTTTACATTAGTGCCGGAAAATGGTTCATTGCCACTAAGCATTTTATAAAAAATAGCACCTAAAGAATACAAATCACTACGTTGGTCGACGGGCAGATTGATCCTTCCGGTTTGTTCAGGAGAAGTATAAAAAAACGAATCTTCGTCCAAGTTGGCGAGGTAGGGGAAAGTACCGGATGCTACGGGGATATTTTGCGCGTTGAGACCAAAAAAGAAAAACTCCTTTCTTGTCCGATTAAAAATGATATTGTGCGGCCTTAAATCAAAATGAACGATTCTTTTTTTGTGAAGTTGATTCAGCGCTTGAGTTAGTGGAATGGCCAATTTTAGAAATTCGGTAATTGAGAGCTTTTCCCGGTCCGTTAAAGTCGAGAACCATATTTCATCATTTTTTTCAAGAATGAATCCCCATTGCCCTTGGGTTTCAATGGTATTTAGCGATTTGGGAAACGAAGTGGTAAGTAGTTGCTTGTTTTTTAAAAAACGTCTTTCAATCTCCGCAAATTGATCATTTGAGATCGGGGCGGAATACAATTTTAGAAAGACCGGAACCCCATCCGTTTTCCTGATTGCGGAATAAATGGTCGAGTTTTTAAATTCATGTATGGTATTTACATGGCGGAAATCTGTTAATACGATCATATCCGATAATAATATTGTGATTCATTTTGGAGCGATTCTTTTCGGCAATAAGCATCGCAGCGATACTTGAATGTACAAGAGTATCAAATTTTTGGGCAAATAAATTGTATTCTGATGGTGTTTTAAGTTGAGCTACGTTTAATTATAGAATACAGAGATCAACACGCCGTATCATCTTTTTTACTATGACCGTGAGGATGATCAGTATCAATGCAAGTGCAATCGGTTATAGGATGGTCCTATCGTTAGTATTTTTATATTTTCCGTTGTTTCTCAAAATGGCGACTAATCGAATCGACCAAGGTTTTCGCCAGTTTTTGTCGGTGACTGGCCTTAAGCAAAAGCGTTCGGTCTTGCTTGTTGTTTAAATTACCAACCTCCACCAGCACTGATATCGGGACTTTGCTATACCTCAGAACAGCTGGCAATGTGCGGACCCCGCGTCGATAAAAATACCCCCTCACAGCAAAAGACCGATGCACTTTCAGATTTGCCGCTTTGAATTCGTTAATAATATTTTCACCGAACGTTTTGCTCAATTTCGCTGAAACGCGATTGCTCCGTCTATTATATTTAATTTTCTCTTGGTACTCTTTTATTCTCCGATACACGCGCTGTGTTTTTCTGAATTCGGGAACTCGCAGTCGATAATCAGGGAAATAAACAGTCGCTCCGCGCAGCGACTTATGCAAGGCATCACCATGCACACTAATAAGAACGATATTGGATGCCGGGACTTTATCCTTAATTCTCAATTTTCGGTAGATCGAGTTTATCAAATAGACCCTCATATTGTTACCAATGTTAGCACTTCGGATTTTATATAAGGGATTAACCAGTAAAATCTCATCCTCATCTTTTGTAGTCGACAAACTTGATACAGGCTTTGCCTGGTTAGGATCATTAACGGTTGGGTGAATGACAATGTTTTGTTTTTTCAGATAATCAGAAATGCGGAGGCAAATATCATAGACAGTCTCATCCTCAAATATTCTTTTTGGGCCGGAGATTTTAAAGGTGGCTCCCGGATCTCGACCGCCATGTCCCGCATCTAATATAACGTGCAAAGCACCGGGAATGGGTTTTTTAGCTCCCGGTTTTTCAATCTCGGGAAGATCCGCGGGAGGCGGTTCCTCAAGCGAGGGTTGAGTCTGTACGACGGTTTGAACTAAATAGTCTTCACTAATCCATTCGATGGGAATTTTCAGTACCGATCCGGCATGAACAAAACGCGCGTCTTTGATACGGTTAATTTCCATCAGCGAATTCGCCAATTCATTGACGTCATTGACCAGTGTCCGACCCGTAAACCGCACAATTACAGCAGAGTATATACTCTCCCCTTTTAATAACTTGTAATAGGCATAGGGTTCCTTGAGTTTTCTTTTACCGATAAATAGTGGTGATTTGACATTAAAGGATCTCAGGTTCAACTCTGGTTTAACCCATTCCCAAGGGATCATGATTACATCACCGATATTTAGGCTTTTCCCTTGATTCGGCAGCTTATTGCGAGTGATCAACTGACTGGCTTTTATTTCTGTTTTCGCAAATATTCCGGCGATTAAGCTCACCGTTTCACCGTAATACAGCACACGATGTGCCCAACCACCCTCTTCTTGACTATCATTTGAAAACAATGCCCGCAGGGCAATTCCTTGAATTCTGGCATTTAAACTATTGAAGGGAAAGCGGACATATTTTCCCATCCGTAACGGTTTCCCGCGATTATATTGCTTTATTTTGTTAAAATTGTTTTTCCAATTGCGCATAGTCCAACTGGCAAAGCGATATATGCCATCCCCTTTACGGGGTTGCAATTGTACCCATATTTTTCTGCCGCTAAATTTTACTTTGATTTTCTGATTTTCACCGAATTTGTACTCCCGATAGCTACTTGTCTTAGCTTTCGTTGAACCGGCAAGTGGACCGGAAGGAAATAGTAAACCGGTCAGACAGGATATAATGGCAAAACAAATCGATGCTTTTTTAAGACCCATAACCAGTGACTTCAAACTCCTTTTATTTTTTATCCATCGTTTAAATGTATTTTACTTATCATTTCAAGCAACCCAAATAATCCCATTGGTCATCCACTCGGAATTGGTGAATAGTGGTCATTTTACCGTATTCATCGCTTAAACTGCTATAGCTCTTGATACGTGCGTGACTTTGTGCTCCTTTCGGATTCGGTACTTTTTTGAATCTTTGAGTGCGAGTTGCCCACCTGCCTCTCCTATCATCCGGCTTGCTTCCAAAAGTAAATTCATCATGGTTTTGGCCCCATTATATTGATCCATTTTCCAAGTTCTCCGCGATTCTCGTAAATGACGCGTATACATAAGCAGTGCGTGAAATCATAGTTGTAACAGGGTTTCCAGTGATCATGACAAAGTAATCCGCTAAAGTTTGGCAATATACCCATTTCATCCGAGGGAAGTAATACGTCCGCGACGAGTTCGATACACAATGTAGCTGTTTTCTTTTTCCACTGATATTGGTCCCTGTTTCGTCGACGTTTAAAAATTTTTCCGGAAGCAATTGTTCCTTGAGAATATTTTTAAACCGTTTTAATCGATAGATTATTTAATTCTCACCATAGAGGCAGAAGTGCTTAATCAACACCCATAAAATTCGAACAAAAATCTGAACCGATTTGTTTCTTTTTCAATTGTTAGTAATCTTTTTATCGCCCGCCTGGATTGGTTGTTCATAGTATAAGCCGCCCAAATGGAGAGATATAGTCAAATGTTGTGTTCAAAAAAGTTAAGCAGCAATATCCCTT
>CAZJUM010000054.1:0-14169 GCA_964549175.1 uncultured Pseudomonadota bacterium
GATTTTAAGCACATACAGAACAAAAAAATCCGCTTTTAAAGCCCACGGTGGCTCCGTAATGACGTAGCTTGCGGAGTCTTAAGGTAAAATCATACAGACTCCATAGCTCTTCGAGACTATGGAGCCACCAGAGACTTAGTATCGCTCAAATACGAGTATAGAGCTTATTAAATCAAGATGATATACGCTAGGACAATCAAAATATCTGAGAAGGAAGCGAAGTGGATACTCCCTGTTTTTAATTCTTTCAGAAGTATTCATCAGCTATTGCGTTTCATAAAACCAATTCAAGAGCATAAATTATGAATTTATCTGTATTAAAATTTGGAGGAAGCTCAATGGGTTCCGTTGATTCAATATCCCAATGTGTGGATATTGTTAAAGAAGAATCTGCCGCGAAAAAAGTAATTGCTGTTGTATCCGCGATCTCGGGAGTGACCAATGAGCTAATCAAACTCATCGACCTGGCCAAAAAACAAAAACAACGACTGATTGCCGGGCGTCTGAATAAACTGGAAGACCTCCACAAGAATATTTTAAAAGGATTTGTAACAGAAGCACAATTTCAAGAGGTCTGGCACAAGGAATTTTCCCCCGCGTTTAAAAAACTACGAGTAGTCCTGACTGGTATTAGTTTTGTAGGAGAATTAACAGACAAAAGCTATGCGTTTATCTGCAATTTCGGAGAACGATTTTCCAGCCGTATTATGTCACATGCACTATGTGCCCGGGGAATGAAAGGGCAAAAGATTAACGCCATGCGTGTGATTCGCACAGACAGCAATTACCTGGAAGCCAATGTTGATTTCAAACGAACGGCGGAACGATGTAAAACGATTCTTCCCCCTCTTTTGAGGGAAAAGGTTGTGCCAGTGGTGATGGGATTTTCGGGTAAAGATACCCATGGCGATGTCACTCTTTTAGGACGCGGCGGAAGTGACTACACCGCCTCAATTATTGCTATCAGTCTAAATGCCAAAGATATTCAAATATGGACCGATGTAGACGGCGTTATGTCTGCGGACCCTCAAGTGATTCCCAATATTAAACTCTGGTCCGAAATGAACCTGGATGTTATGGCAGAAATGGCCAATAGCGGTGCCAAGGTTCTGCATCCCAAGACGATTACGGCCGCGGTTAAGAAAAACATCCCGGTGTTCATTAAAAACACCTTCAATCCTAAGGCCGAGGGAACCCTCGTTGGCAACAGTCGCAAAAAAGGGCTAAAGGGGATCGTCATCGTTAAGAATCAGACATTGATTAACCTGGTGAATCCGGAAATGCTGGATTCATTCGGGTTCATTCACAAATGCGGTGAAAGCTTTGCGAAACACAATGTCCCCATAGATGTGTGTATCACATCCGAAATATCTTTCTCATGCTCCATTGGCGGGAATCTTTTTTCTCAGCATTTAAATAAAGAATTGTCCAAATTCGCGCGAGTTGAGGTTCATGAGAACTTAGCCAAGCTTTGTATCATCGGATGTGAAGTCAGTCACAACGCACAATTGATTTCCGATGTTTTTTCTGTCTTGAGAGGATATAGAATTTATTCGGTAAGCATCGGCGCGACATTTAACAATATCACAATTCTAATCGACAATAAAAAGACCGACCAGGCATTAAAAAAGCTACACGCCGATCTTTTTGAGAAGCAACCTTGATTGTGGTGCTGGCATCCTGTCAGCAAATTTTAATTCTTATGGGATAAATATCAATGAGTTAATGATTCATCGCGTTTTATTCCCATTTCCTTTTTTGAAGGTATGCCATCCGCAGCGAATTCTCATTCTATATGACCAACCGTGATAACTCCATTTTTATCCGTTTCACATTGTAAACGAATATGTCACTTCAAAACAGCACTCAAGTTAAGCTTGATCAACTGAAACATAATCTCAAGCAACTCAAAAGTGCCCTGGTGGCATTTTCTGGCGGTGTCGACAGTACTTTATTGCTTCGGATCGCCAGCGAAGTTTTGAGAGAAAAGGCCATTGCGGTAACAGTCACCTCTGAGCTCTACTTTCCTTTTGAATTAATTGAGGCTCAATCTTTCACCCGGCAATTGAGCCTTAAGCATATTCAATTGGAGAACAAAGCGCTCACGGATGCCGAATTTCGCGGTAATACGCCGGAACGCTGTTATTGGTGTAAGAAAGCCATGTTTATCGAATTGAAAAAGCTCGCCCGCCAGCAAGGAATTGATCACATCATTGATGGTACCAATTGGGATGATTTGGATGATTATCGCCCCGGATTAAAAGCGTTGGAGGAGCTTGGCATAATGAGCCCATTAAAAGAAGCTGAATTTACCAAGGCCGATATACGAGAAGTTTCCAAAGCGTTGGATTTACCGACCTGGAATAAACCCGCCCTGGCATGCCTGGCCAGTCGTTTTCCTTACGGAACCCGTATCACCTCAGAGCGACTTAATCAGGTGCGGCAAGCTGAGGAATTTCTTCGCATTCAAGGATTTGGTCAATTTAGAGTCAGGCACCATCAAGATACGGCAAGAATTGAGTTATCACCTGAAGAGATGAGGCAATTATTCCCGGAGAATATCAGACAACAAGTAGTTGTCTATTTTAAACAACTAGGATACACGTATGTAACAATGGATTTGGAAGGATACCGCACCGGCAGCCTCAACGAAATTTTAAAATAACTCATTTCTGGAAAAAAGCTGCCATTATCACCCGCGAGGAAACCACGGAAAAATGTGTCGGCAAAGCTTGCTTTAAAACGTTTCTCAGCAAAACGGATTCCTTCACCCGATATCAAGCAAGATAAGGAACTTAAATTGGTTGATTTTAAGCGGCGTTTGAAACATGCTATGGTTTTTTATCCTCGTCATTTTCGGTTTCCAAAAACCAAATCATGCATGAGCTTCGATATTTGCAATAAACTTTTGGATCACAGCATTTGACGGCATCCTCAGCCACTGTTGTATTAAATTTCATACAACAATAATCCAAGCTTTTTTCCGACACGCTATTTTTCTCATTCACCGCTTCCTCGATTCTGTTTTCCTATACTCCCTGTTCCATTGATCAACAAATATCACGACTTTCACAATTAAATATGGAATGAATCGCAAATCTCAAGATACAGTCTTTTTAAAAGCTGATGCTTGACAACGATTCGTGATATCCGTATTTCTTTCACTCATAATTAAATTTTGCTTTTCAATTATTCGGTATGACTCAATACCGAATCACGAGACAATCGATGAATCAAGTCCTAAGTCGTCACTTAAGTGGTCCGGGAGGGATCTTTCAACTTTTGGCAATCGCCATGCCAATGGTAGTTTCACATGCCTGTGAAACTGTTATGCTATTTACCGATCGTCTGTTTTTATCTCAAGTCAGCTCGGTTCATATGGCAGCCGGAATGAGTGGTGGATTAACGGCATTTATGTTTACGACGTTTTTTATCGGACTCACCGGTTATGCGACGCCCCTAGTGGCGCAGTATTTGGGATCAGGAAATAAGAAATACTGCGCGGTTGTTATCACCCAGGCCGTACTGATATCTCTGGTGGCGTACCCGATGATGCTGTCATTTATTCCTGTCGGTCACTGGCTATTCGAGTTGGTCGGTCATAATGAACAGCAGAAAACATTGAGCATTATCTACTTTGATATATTGATGTTTGGCAGTGTAATCGGTTTATTGAGAAACAGCTTGAACGGCTTTTTCTGCGGTATCGGAAAAACCCGTATTGTGATGATTTCCGCCATTATCACCATGGTGGTTAATGTGATCGTTAACTACCTTCTGATTTTGGGCAAGTTTGGTTTTCCCGCTTTAGGAATTAAGGGTGCCGCTATCGGAACCATTATCGGCGGACTCAGCGGTTTTTTAGTGGTCGTGATTGGATACCTGGCGTATCATCATCGATCCCCTCAGTATGAATTGAGCAATGGCTTTCGATTTGACTGGTTGGTGATGAAAAAACTTTGGCGATATGGTTATCCCGGAGGATTGGAGTTTTTTCTCAATTTGATGGCATTCGATCTCATGGTATTATTGTTTCACTCTTACGGACCTGATGTCGCGGCGGCGACGACCATTGCCTTGAATTGGGATTTGGCATCGTTCATCCCGTTAATCGGAGTCAACATTGGTGTGACATCTTTGGTCGGAAGATTTATGGGTGCCCGTGAGCCAGATCAGGCTCACCGCGTCACCAGATCAGGACTGAAACTGACCACTGGCTATGGGATACTCATGCTTTTGTTATTCGTGGTTTTTCCCAAACCGCTGGTTTCCATATTTATCGCTGATGCCGCCAGTAATCCGGGATTATCAGAACTTGCGGAATACATGGTGAGAATGGTTGCCATTTATGTGATTGCCGATGGATTTGCGTTGGTATATTCAGGGGCACTGCGAGGCTCTGGCGACACTTTTTGGACGATGGTTATTTCGGTTGCCTTTCACTGGTTGTTCGTGGTTGAAGCCATTCTGATGGTTCACGTATTTAAACTGTCACCCAAAATCTCCTGGGCAGCTTTTGTATTCACCATACCTGTGATTGCCTCGGCGTTTTACCTCAGGTACAGGACCGGCCGATGGCGAAAACTATCGGTTGTGGGGCAGGGAGATGTAGGCCAAGCCGTCGCGTAACCGCGACAATTCTCGCTTTCTTTAGAAAGAGACCACATATGAAAGGGAAAGGGGATATCGAAGATAAAAGCTTGTCCCCGTTTCTTCGCTTGATTAAAAAATCCACTATTCATCATCCATCAGCTGGTCGAAATCTTGATCAAATACCGATTTTTCTTTATCTGACAAAGGAACGTGGGTGTGCGTCTCTGTTTTCATCCGAAGTGAACGTTTTTGGAGGTTAAACAACAGCAAACCGGCAGCAAGAAGAATAATCACGCCCGGCAATCCCCACAACAACAAATTAAATCCCGATTTCTTCGGATTTCTTAAAATCCATTCACCGTATCGTTCCTCAAAAAACCTCAGTATTTCTTCTTCCGACTTGCCCTCTTTTAACATCGAGCGGATTTTAGATTTCATATTAACCGATAATCCCGCTTCCGATTCTTTGACGGACAGTCCCTGGCAAGTTGGGCATCTTAGTTCATGAGCAATTTCACGCACCCGATTTTCCAACTCATCCTCCGGCAGGGTCTGAGAATATAAACCACCGCAAATCAAAAAGGTACACAGCAAAACCACTCGATGATTCCAATTCATTTTTTTGTAAACGTTCAGTGATCAGTGTTTAGCCTCAACACGGTATAATATTGGAGTTCCCGGATACTTCAACGTTAGTCGAAAATATCCGAAAAAAGCTTGTGGCTGCTTTCAGTGGGTATAACTGAATACTGACCGCTGATCGCTCACTATTCCAAACCCAGTTCGGCAACCAGAAATTCTTTCAATACCGAATCCGTAATCGCGCCCAACACTTTATTACGGATGATCCCATCCTTGTCGATCAGGAACGTTTCCGGTACCGCTGTAACTCCGTAATCAAGGGCAATGGTTCCTGTTTTATCATCCGGTGCTAAAATATAAGTCTTATTGTACTTTTTGATGAAACGCAGCGACGCCTCCCGTTGATCATTCACGGCAATACCTATGACCACGGCACCTTGGGGAGAATACTTCTGATGAGCCGCTTCCAAAACATGAGCCTCTTTCCAGCAAGTGGCGCACCATGATGCCCAGAAATTCAAGATCACAGGATGACCTTTGAATTGTTTTAGTGTGAAGGGTTTACCATCAAAGGTAGTGGACTTAAATTCATAGGCTGGTTTATCTATTTGCGACGAGGGGATATCCCCGGGATTACTGGCAAAATACAGGCCGTAAATAAAGACCAGTAGTAGCAAAACGGAAATAACAGCCGCCAATTGAAAATAGATATTCTTCCTCATGGGTAAACGCCTTATTTATATTTTACCTTCATGTTTCTTTCTTTTTCGTAATTGCACCGGCCGATAGGATAAGCTGAAAATTACACCCGGGAACATCAATCCCATACCTGCCCACACAAAATTGATCAGAGGATTGATGTACGCGCTGATTGTGGCCGAACCATCCGGGTTGATCGAAGACAGGCTTAAATACAAATCTTCTTTGAACGATCGTTTGATCGCTACTTCAGTCATCGGCTGCGGAGATGTGGGGTAATATGCTTTGACAGGAATTAGAACTCCGGTCATTTGACCATCCTGAAACACTTCAATCCGCACGCCTTCCCGCCTGGTGTTCTTTTCAACAAATTGTTCAGTCCGGATAAATTTCAATTGATAGTCGCTGAATATCTTGGTCTCCCCTCGGGAAAATGAAAAACTGGTTTCGACATTATAAAAATTACCATAAAAGCCCACCAGCATCAGCAGGATCGCCATGTGAATAATCAACCCCCCTTTTTTTCGCCGATTACACTTCAACAAAGCGATCCAAAAACCAGTCTTATGGTGACGAATACTGCGATTGGACTGAAGCAGTTCAATCAGAATAATTACACCGGTAAACACTGTGACCCAAGTGGCAACAGGGACCTCCCAGGTTACGGGAAGCAAGGTTATCAAAGTGATTACCGCGATAGTCGCCACAATTCCCGGCAATATCATATTTTTAAACAATAGGCGGGGACTGGTTTTTTTCCACCCCATGATATGGGTAATGCCTATCAGCACCGTCATCACAATCCCCAGCGGTAACATGATGGTATTAAAAAACGGTGCTTGAATTGATATTTTCTTATCCGCCAGTCCTTCGGCCAGTAGAGGAAAAATCGTTCCATATAGCACGGTAAACGACATTCCGGTGAAAATGATGTTATTCAGCAAAAAGGAATTCTCTTTGGAGATCAGGTCGGAAGGACCCGAGACAGAACTTAGCGTCGCAAAGCGATATTTAAGCATGATATTACTAAATACCAATATTATCACAATAAATATAAGAAAAGCCGGACCGATGTTTGATTTGGAAAAAGCGTGAACCGAGTTCAACACCCCTGATCGGGTAATAAAAGTACCCAGAATTGATAAGGTAAAAGTGCCAATAATCAGCAACATATTCCATATTTTCAGTGTATTCCGTTTTTCCTGAACGATCACCGAATGTAAAAACGCTGTGCCCGTCAACCAAGGTAGTAATGACGCGTTTTCCACGGGGTCCCAGGCCCAATAGCCACCCCATCCCAGTTCCAGGTATGCCCATTCACCGCCTAAAACCATTCCCAATGTTAAAAAAAACCATGAGAAGATAGTCCATCGTCGTGTGGTCAGAATCCACTGGTTGTCCGATTTTCCGTGCATCAGCGACCCTATGGCAAAGGCAAAAGGCACGCTGAATCCGACATAACCGATATATAATGATGGAGGATGATATATCATCCCGGGATTCTGCAAAAGGGGATTTAACCCGTGTCCCTCTTCCGGTGCGGGGATCATCGTTTCCAAAGGGTTACTCCATCCCACCAGAAGAAACAGCAGGAAGAGTGAAATAGAGCTCAAAATAAAAATAGTAAACGGCAGGATATCGCGATTCAACTTCGCGTAACACAGGATCACAATAAGCGTGAAGGCGGATAAAATCATTTCCCAAAGCAGCAGTGATCCTTCCATGCCCCCCCAAACGGCCGTCAATTTATAAAACAATGGTAAATCCGTGCTGGAATGCATGGTGACAAAGCGGACGCTGAAGTCACTGACAGCAAAGGCATAAGCCAGGGTAGCGAATGCGATAAGAACCAAACAGAATTTCATTGCCAGCCCAATTTTCGCGGAAAGTATAAGATTGTGATTATTCTTGCGAATCCCAATAGTTAAAGCAATTAGCGAGTATAACACCACACTGATTGAAGCCAAAAGCGAAAAATAGCCAATATTGGTGATCATAATATATTGTTAATGATCGTCAGAACTTTGATGGCGGAAAACAAGGGATTATTCTTGTACTGATTGATAGTAGTCGTCTTTATCTTTTTTATGATCTTCAAGCTTGTATTCTTCGTTGTGTTTGACCAAAAGCACAGTTGCCTTAAAGGTTGACGCGTCAGTCATGCTGCCTTCCAAAATAATACCCTGCCTTTCACGAAACATGTCCGGTTTGGCACCTTGATAGACAACGCTTAAAAATACTAGCTGATCTTCCGATATTCGAAAACGCAATTTTGGACCTTGAGGATTCCATCGTACCGAGCCAGGTTCCACCAGCCCCATCACACGAATTTTGCGGAGTTTAAAATTTTCGGGAAACTGGATGACTTCAGACGGAGTATAATAATAGGTAATATTTTTCGAACTCACCGTGGCAAACAAGATGATAATAATCATCACAATTAACAGACCACCCAGAATCATCTTGGTCTTTTTACTCATCTCCTTTTCCTTGTTTTAATTGCTTTAGCTTCTTGTTGATTTTGTTCAGTTTGATCAAGATAATCGTTGTATATAAAGTAAGTACTAAAACCACAATTCCATAAGCGGCAATTAAATATTCGACATTTCTAGGCATAGGGTGCCATCATTGAGGAGTTTAAAAGGCTTATTCACTTTAGTGATGAATTTATTCAAGGCTCAATTATTGAAGAAATATCTGTTTCCATGCTTTGCTGTAAAGCAGCAATAAACAACCACCAGTTAAAGTTGATGGGTTTAATTAAAACCGTACTCAGCGAAGCGGTGGTTGAAATCGTTTGATAAAGGCTGCTGATAAATAAGCACCATCTTCCGGCACCTCTTTCCGCAACAAATCATATACCGCTTCATCTTTCAATCCAATTTTTTGGGTCAAAAAAGCTGTTTGCGGTCGACACTGTTCAACCGCCTCAATCAGGGCGGGCAGTTTTTTATTGACCTTCATAAATATGGTTGTGGGATGACGTTTAATGAGTTTCACCGTCGTTTCCACATCCCGTTGCATCTCATACACCCCAAAATTTTCCCCTTTTACACAAATCGGCAGTCCCAACAAAGTTGATGCCCCGTTAATCGTATTAATTCCCGGAACATGGTTCACTTTAACATGTTTTGCCGTTAATTTGGCGGTTAAATAATTTGAGGTACTAAAAATCGTGGGATCGCCCATGGTGACGAAAGCCACTTTCTTGCCTTTAGTCAATAGTCCAAAGATCCGCTCTGCCAATTGTCCGTATTTTTGCTCCAGCTCTTTCTTATCATTGTTCATGGGGAAATAGTACATCAACAGCTTTGATTCATCTACAAAATTTAATACGATTTCCTTGGCGACACTTTTCCCTGTGGCATTCGATTGCGGTGTAACAATGATATCAGACTCTTCCATCAGTCGTTTGGCTTTCAGGGTGACCAGTTCCGGATCTCCTAAGCCGATACCGATAGAATATATACTTTTTTCCATATACGACACTTTATAAATGATTTGATATTCAGAAAAACCAGGAAATCCGTTGGAAAAAACTCAATACCTTAACCTTGGTTTCCTTTTAAAAAAATCTGATTCAACTTAATCACCGCGTCAAATGCGTTGATTCCCGGTCGGCTAAACAAATACTGGTCCACCAGGATCACACGACTTTGGAGTGGTTTGAAATAAGCCCTTTCCGAGGGTTTTTCCGGATTTTTGTTCATCGGCCCTTTTTGATAGATATAATAATCCGGGTTAAGATCAATGACCATTTCAGCTGAAATCACAACATGCTTTTTGCGTGTTTGAATCAGATTCACCCCTCCGGCCGCTTCAATAATGGAGGTCATAATACTGGGACCTCCGGCAACACGTAATGAGCGCTCGCTGATTTCATAAATAGTGGTCGGGGCCGTTGCCGGTTTTTGAATTGCCTGTAGTTTTTTGATTTGCTGACGAACAATGCCATCAGCCACTTCACGGGCATCCAGTAAATCTCCCAAACGCTCAATGGCGCGCAACAGCTCATCAAGATTAAGCGGATCATAACGATGAAACTGGCTGGTAAAACGTTCCTGCATGCTTGTGGGAAAAGCCCGTTCAGACCCCATTATCATCAAATCAGGCTCCAATGCTTTGATTAGCTCAATGTTGGGACGCAAGTGAGAGCCTACTTTAACAGCTTTTTTGAAATTATGATCGGTGCGAGTTACCCCGACAACACGGGACTCATCGGTCAATAGCCTTACAATATCACTGGCAGGGGCGTACAACACCACAATACGCTCAAATGACAGAGCGACATTTATTTGACCCGGAAAAACTAATACAAGAGTCAACAACCCGTATTTCCACGAGTTGGATTTGCTTTTATCGCGTTTCATGCGATCCTTCATTGATATATACAAAAAATCCTTTGTCATGTTTTAGAAATTTGACTTGCACGCTAAAAATATCAGAAAGTCGATCTTCTTTCAGCGCTTCTTTGGGGACGTCATAGCTTAATGATCCCTTTTCAAAAAACAGAAAACGATCAAATTCCCTCACCGCCAATGATATATCATGAATGGCCACCAAAATGATACGATCCCGACTTAGCGCTTTTAGGAACCTCAGGATTTCAAACTGATGCTTGATATCAATACCGCTTAGCGGTTCGTCCAAAAGTATGATCGGCGCGTCACGATTGATCATTCGGGCCAGTAACACACGTTGTTTTTCACCGCCTGACAGCTCATTAAACTGACGATTTTTAAGATGCGCGATATCGAATTTCTCAATCACTCGTTTGGTTGACGCCACATCCACTTCGGCATATCGATTGCCGTCAGTATGCGGAAACCGTCCTGTCAACACCACATAAAATACATCAAAAGGCATATTCAAGGTAGTGGCCTGCGGCAACAAGCCGATTTGTCGATGACGTTCGACGACATCCACCGATTGAAAATCCTTTTGCCGGATATTATAGCTGCCGGAATATTCTTTAAGCCCGGATAATATCGATAAAAAAGTCGATTTTCCGCTGCCGTTGTTTCCTAAGATGGCCACGAAGTCATTTTCCCGCAATCTGAGTTGATCCACCTGAAGCAGAAAATCCCCCTGATCGGCTTTTATATCATTTAACTCAATCAAAATAGTATAGCTCCTTTTTGCGCTTGGTTAAAAGATACAGAAAAAATAAACCGCCAATGGCTGAGGTAATAATACCAACCGAGAGCTCTTGCCCCTCTGGCATAATTACTCGTGCGACCCAATCGTTAAAGATCATAAACGCGGCCCCCAATAGTAGGCTCAAAGGCACCAAGTCGGCCGCTTTCACAAATTTTAACAAGCGTATCAAATGCGGAATAATGAGCCCCACAAATCCGATAATCCCCGCGTATCCCACACTAATCGCGGTCAACAAAGCCGCGATAAAAAAGGCCTTCCGCCGCAGTTTGTGAACATCAATGCCGCTGGATAGTGCTGTGGTATCATCAAAGCAGATAATATCCAGACTCAAATAATCCCGACGCGTAATCCCGTATGAAATGGCCAAAAGCACAATCATAATCGCTACTTTTTCTACCGATGCTCCCTGGAATCCACCCATCAGCCAAAAGATAATCGATGCCACAGAATCATCGGCCAGATATTTCATCAGGCTAATCACCGAGGAAGCGAAGGTACTGATCACAATACCGGCCAACAACATAGTGATCGGCTGCACTCTTCCTTTGACTGAGGATATCTTATAGACGGCCAACAAACCAATCAAACCACCGCCCAGAGCAAATAACGGCAAAACAACCCCCATCCCAAGCATAATTGCCACCACAGCACCCATGGCAGAGGAAGCGGAAACACCTGTGGTAAATGAATCCGCCAGGGGATTTTTCATCACATATTGAAACAGCACCCCGCTCAAAGTCAAAGAAGCCCCCACTAACCCCGCTAAAAAAACCCGGGGAATACGCACATAAAGCAAAATATCTTTATCGATATCGGATAGATCGGTAAAATCCATATTGACGGCACCTTTGTACAACGCGGCGACAAACACCGCCAATAAAAGGCACAGCATCAAAAGCACCGTGGCCTTTTTGCTTGGTGGGTTCATGCCTCCACCCGCTTAATGGCCCAAATAGCCGTAAAGAAAAACACCAGCGCGAAGATTATCATGATCGCCAAATGATAATGATCAATTACCCCCCCCGTTAACGACGCCCGGACCACCCTGGTGGAATAGGTCAGTGGCAAAATATGGACAATAAACTTGAAAACACCCGGTAATTTATCCACCGGGAAAAAAGTTCCGCACAGAAAAATCATGGGTGTAATCACAAAGGTATTCACTTGTGCCTGGCTACCATGATCGCGAATCATCATCGATACTGTAATGGCTAAGACCGAAAACAGAAAGGAGTGCAAGGCAATAACCGGGAAAAACAGAGGGCTGAAACTGAGATCAACGCCAAACAAAAAAACGTAAATAAGGATCAATACGATACTGATCAAACTCTTAAACATCCCATAGAGCGCTTCACCGATCACAATTTCAATATAAGTAACGGGCGCTATCAAGTACTCATCAAACACATGAAAATAGAAGCGCGATATATTGATTTCCTGGGCAATACCATAACTTTGATTCAGCGTAGCCATGGTGATCACCCCCGGAATTAAAAAAACGATATAGGGCAGCCCGTTCACAGCGACTTTGTCTCCGAATCCCCAACCGAATGCGATTAAGAATAACAGGGGAGAAACGGATGAGGCCAGGATCTGTTTTTCTGCTTTTTTACCGTACACATGTATTTCCCGGTACAATACCGCCTGGATACCATTAAACATTGATACGTCTCCCTGTGCGGTTGATGATAACATCTTCCAACGTCACTGTTCTGATTTTACACTCCTGTCCGTTGTCATCAATTGCGTTCAGGGCAGCCTGTTTGGTATCGAAGTAGTGTTCGGCAATTCCGTCTTCGCCGTAAACCTCCAATACATAGCTCCCCAAACCGGTTTTCAATCGCTCCGGTGTGTCATTGGCAATAATATCACCGGCATTAATAATCATCACGCGCTGACATAATTTTTCAGCTTCTTCGATGTAATGTGTGGTCAGTAGAATGGCTGTCTTTTTTTGTTGATTGACCTTCAAAATTAAATTCCACAAATTCCGCCGGATTTGAGCGTCCAGTCCCACTGTCGGTTCATCCAAAAACAATATTTTGGGATTATGCAACATAGCCCGAACAATCACTAAACGACGTTTCATCCCTCCTGAAAAGGTTTTGACTTGTTTGCCACCATAATCGCTTAATCCCGCGAATTCAAGGGCTTCTTCAATTTTATGATGGCGTTGGGTTTTGGGGATATTATGGAGTAAGGTGTGCAAATACAGGTTTTCATGCGCCGTCAAATCACGATCCAGATTACTATTTTGAGGTACCATACCAATCAGACTTTTTGACTCCCGCGGGTTTTGCGGAAAATCTTTATCATAATAGCGGATTTTTCCCTGAGTGGGTTTGATCAACCCCACCATGGACTTAATAATGGTCGTCTTACCGGCACCATTTGAACCTAACAAACCGATAAACTCCCCTTCGGCCACTTCAAAATCAACCGATTTGACAGCCGCCTTTTTTCCAAATTCTTTACGCAGCCCATTAACTGAAAGGATAGAAGAGGTATTCACAGGGCGATAATAATAATTAGTGTCTGAACGGAAATCATGTATGCTGTGTTCAGTGAGGATTGAGGGGGATCAATAACGATTCGGATTGAAAAATATTTTGCTGATTTTAGAAGAAAAAAGGCTCCGGGTTGTATATTATCTGTTTGTAATTTAAATACATATATAAACTATTCGGGGGGTAGTCCGAACGTGACACACACCCGAAATCTTTCAACGTCATTTGAGATGTTATGAGAAAATTGTTTAATGGGCAAATGAAATTCGCTTCAATTGATATCGCGAATATCGAAATCGACAAAAATATAGACCAGGCATATAGAAGAGTGATTCAGAATGAATCGATCCCGTATTGTGAAAAGGTATTCTCCATTTTTGAAACCCACATCGAGTGGGTTAGTAAAGGTGAAGCTGGCGTTCTCAGGGAACCGGGAAGGCATGTCGCCATCGTTGAGGACGCATACGGATTTATAAACAAAGAAATACCTATCGCTAATCGTGGTCGGATTGCTGGCGGAAGGTACTTTTCGTTCAAACACTATATCGTCCGACTTTTTCAAAATTGAGCTAAAAAGTTTGTATCTATTCAGAACTTATTAAAAAAGTGCAAAAAAGTTCATTTTTTA
>CAZJUM010000055.1:0-13675 GCA_964549175.1 uncultured Pseudomonadota bacterium
CCATAGCTCTTCGAGACTATGGAGCCACCAGAGAGAAATTAGCTGAGCAGTTACGAGTTTTTTTACAAAATCGTAATTCACGTCAGAGACACCGCCTCCGCATGTCAAACAGCCTCTGCTTTCTCAGCACCCTCCGCGGTGAAATTTCTTTTTTCATCCCTGGGGTGCCCGCTCCGGGCATGGGGGTTATTCGCAAAAAACCATATGATAAAAATACAGCCAGTGACTATGGCTATCGGTAAATAATATGAATCAACGCGGTTATCTTATTTTAAAAAGACGCCAAAGCTAAGCCCGGGTATCTAACACTTATTGTGAAAAATGAGGAGCAACTAAAAAATCTTGGATTTAAGTTTGCGCCAGAAAAGTTTCTTTTTCAATATCTCTAAATTCTCAATCATTACCTGTTCACCGGCAGCGAGACATCGGTCAATTTGAAGAAAATCGGCCCAGTGAACATCCGTCAGGTCAATGGATATTGAATGGTCCGCGATTTGTAAATTATGGTTTTTCAGCGATAACCTTGTCGCCTCACTGGCTCTAAGAGAAATGTTCCACCCATTGTCACCACGAATATCATCGCTGATCCGTGGCGTCACATCGACAGCGATAATAAAATCAGCACCCAGTCGCTTGGCCACAGAGCTAGGGATCGGATTTACCCACGAACCGTCAACCAGAACCTCGTTGTCATCCGTTTCCAGGGGAGGGAAAATACCGGGAATCGCACTGCTTGCCATCACACATTCGATCAAATTACCACGAGTGAATACTATCTCCCTGCCTGTTTGAAGATCCATTGAGACAAGACCCAGAGTAACTTTGCAATCTTCTATGCGCATATCCGGAACAATGTATTCCAGATTGGATTTGAATTCTTCATTGGAGATGAATGATTTTTTTTGGAGCGATAACGCGAGGAAAATTCCTGTTTTTAGAAATTTTTTTAGTCTGATATAACTATTTTCTTCAAATTGACTATTTTTGATAAACTCGAGCCGGGTTCTTTGAAAATCCTCGGAGTGGAGATAGTCATGAATTTGCTTGATGACATTGTGAATTTGGGCGTTTGTGGAGTAGATTGCTCCTACAACAGCACCAATACTGGCACCGGTAACAATATCTATCGCGATATCGGCTTCTTCCAGTGCCTTAATAACGCCGAGATGTGCCAAGCCCTTGGAACCACCGCCTCCAAGAGCAAGTCCGATTTTAAATCCCATAAATTAAACGATCAGTTTTACTTGGATCTTCTCAAAGAAATACCCAGATCTTTCAATTGCTCTGTATCGATGTTCGATGGAGCTTCGGTCAGCAAACAGGAAGCTTGTTGTGTTTTGGGAAAAGGTATTACATCCCGGATGGAATCAGTATCGGTCAAAAACATCATAATACGATCAAATCCCATTGCTATACCGGCATGGGGGGGTGTTCCCATCTCCAAAGAGTCAAGGAAGAAACCAAATTTCGCTTTGGTTTCTTCCTCAGTTAAACTCAACAATCTGAATATACGCTCCTGAGTTTCTTTTTGGTGGATACGAACACTTCCGCCACCGATTTCTACCCCATTCAATACCAAATCATAAGCGACTGACTTTATTCTGGTTGGATCTTTGGTCTCCCAAGTATCCAGGTCAGACATATCAGGCATGGTAAACGGGTGGTGTGAGGAGTTGTAGCGTTTTTCTTCCTCATCATACTCAAAAAGAGGAAAGCCAGTTACCCAGGTAAACTGGAAATCATTTGCTTTTAAAAGTCCCGTTTTTTTAGCGATTTCTTTTCTCAAATTTCCTAAAGAGTCGTGAACAATTTTCGCGGAGTCAGCAACCAAAACAATTAAATCACCGGCATTGGCTCCCGTTCGCTCGTTGATGGCTGTTATTTCTTCTTTACCCAAAAACTTCGCGACAGGTGATTGCCACGATTGATCCTCATTTATCTTTGCCCATACCATACCGGTTGATCGGTAAATCTTGACAAATTCAGTATAGTCATCAAGTTCTTTTCTGGAAAATGACGCTCCGCCAGGGACCATGATGGCTTTAACGATACCGCCCTTTTCAACGGCACTATTAAAAACTTGAAATGAGCAGGTTTTCGCGATGTCGCTGATATCAATTAACTTCAGCCCAAAGCGTAAATCCGGCGCGTCACTACCATAATTTTCCATCGCGTCGTCGTAGCTCATTCGTGAAATAGGTGTGGATATTTCGTAGTTGATCGTTTCTTTAAACAGCTTGATCATCAATTTTTCAATCACATTGATGACCGTGTTCTGATCGCTGAACGAAAGCTCAATATCGATTTGAGTAAACTCAGGTTGTCGATTGCCTCTTAAGTCTTCATCCCGAAAGCACTTTACGATTTGAAAGTAACGGTCATACCCACTGATCATCAGTATTTGCTTAAAGAGTTGAGGCGACTGGGGCAACGCGAAAAATTGACCTGGGTTAACTCGTGAGGGTACGAGAAAATCGCGAGCCCCCTCAGGCGTTGATTTTGTTAGAAACGGAGTATCAATTTCATAAAAACCCGCGTCATAGAAATAGTTACGAGTCACCTGAGCGGCCTTAGATCGTAAGATCAGATTTCTTTGCATTTTATTTCTGCGCAGGTCTAATGTCCGATATTTTAGCCGCGTTCGTTCAGTCACATCCTGTTGTTCATCGGAAATCCGGAATGGAAGATTTTTACAAGTATTGAACACTTTTAGCTCATGAACAAATATTTCAATTTGACCCGTATCCATTTTGGGATTGATCATATTATCAACTCGTTTGGCGACTGTCCCTCTAACCGCGATCACATATTCTGACCGAAGATTATCCGCTTTCACAAAGGCATCTTTTGAGTGTTGCTCACCGAACACCACTTGCGCCAGGCCCGCAAAATCCCTGAGATCAACGAAAATAACACCACCATGATCACGTCGGCTATTTACCCAGCCCATCAATACCACGGTTTTACCTTCATCTTCGATAGTCAAATCGCCACATTTGTTTGTTCTTTGCCAATCTTCAAGCTGATCAAGAGTCATTTTTTTCCCCGCTAAAGTAAGTCAATAATAATTGTGTTCAATGATTTCTGTTGATGTCATCCCATGCACCATCTCCGCGTCAGTAATATCAAGTGATTGAACTAAATTAAGAAGACCAGGTGATACCGGTCAGCGGTACTTATCGGAAAACCTCAATATAATACCGTGTTGACTCTGAAAACTGACAGCTCACCATTAAAACGCATCATTTGAATATTCAGGAACTGAGACAAAACAAGCTGTTTTACTCGTAAAAACTTTTGAGTTGTCGACTGCGAGTAGGATGTCTGAGTTTCCTTAACGCTTTGGCTTCAATCTGCCTGATCCGTTCCCGGGTGACATCAAAGTCTTGGCCAACTTCCTCAAGGGTGTGGTCTTTTTTCTCGTCAATTCCAAATCGCATCTTCAACACTTTTTCTTCTCGTGGTGTCAAAGTTCCCAAGACTTTTCTCGTGACATCGGCCAGATATGTGTTGACCACTGATTCGCTGGGCAAAACCGCGTTGGCATCCGGTATAAAATCTCCGAGATGAGAATCATCCTCATCGCCAATAGGCGTTTCCAGAGAAATTGGTTCCTTGGCGATTTTTAGAACCTTACGTACTTTTTCCACCGGCAGATCCATTTTTTTGCTAATTTCTTCCGGTGAAGGTTCTCTGCCAAATTCTTGAACCAGATGCCGGGATGTTCTGATCAATTTATTAATTGTCTCGATCATATGAACCGGAATGCGAATGGTTCGAGCCTGGTCGGCGATCGCGCGCGTGATAGCTTGTCGAATCCACCAGGTGGCGTAAGTTGAAAACTTGTATCCGCGTCGATATTCAAATTTATCAACGGCCTTCATCAGGCCAATATTGCCTTCTTGAATGAGGTCCAGAAATTGTAATCCACGGTTTGTATATTTTTTGGCGATACTGATAACCAGTCTTAAATTTGCCTCGACCAATAAACTTTTGGCGCGATTTACTTTTCTTTCCGCCACTTTCAGCTTTTTGACCTCACTGCGAAACTTGTCCAGGGTTACATCGGTTTGAGTGATCATTTTATCGATGCGACGGCCACCCGCTTGAACTTTTTCTAAAACTCGTCTGGCTACGCGAAAATTGTGTCGTGTTAGCGCTTTAATGCTGTTTTCGACGGCTTCAAATCCTTCCGTTTGATCTTCATCCCATTGTGATACAAGCTCTTCAACTTTCGGAACCGGCGCGTGCAAATCTCTCTGATATCGTGATAATTGGGTAAATGTTAAGTCTATCTTGTCATTGTGGCGCAACATCACGTTGAACATTGTATCAATTTGCTTGGTATTGAAATTAATAGTTCTCAGGGTGTTAAGTAACATGTGCCTGGCTTCCTCAATATCTTTCTCAAGCTCGATGAGTTTCTTGGAATTCTTAAGGTTATTCAGCTTTTTCATCATTTTATCGCGTTCATCAAACTGCTTTTTGGCGATTTTCAATTTTTGGAGTACTTGCTCGGCAGCTTGTGATTCTTCCTCAATAACTTGGTCATCCTCATCGATACCGGAAACAATGTCGCGCGCGCGGGCTTTTCCGGTTTTAAGCTTTTTCCCAAGATCAAACAGATAGTTTACGATCAGTTCGGAGCGCAACAAGATATCCAACATCTCATGTTGTCCTTTCTCAATTTTTTTCGCGATATTCACCTCACCTTCTCTGGTCAGCAGTTTAATGGAACCCATTTCCCGCAAATACATCCTTACAGGATCATCGGAACTTTGCTCAACAACCGCTTGTTCTTTTGTCTCGTCCTCGTCATCGTCCCCATTGTCCTCATCTGTCACTTCAAAGGTTTGACTCATAATATCTTTGTTCAGTTTGCTCAGATTGAGAAATTTTGTTGAATCAACAACCTCTATATTTTTATCCGCCAAATAATCGTATATGGCATTTAGTTTCTTTTTACTCGGTTTGCTTGGGAAGCTTTCCTTAATCTCTCTTTCTGTAACAAATCCTTTAGCTTTTCCTTTGGTTTTAAGGGATTTAATGATTTTCTCCAAATCATTTTGAGATAGTTTTCCGCTTTTTTTTCGTTTTTTCTGATTGGTTGTTTGTTTTTCCATCGTTTTTCGATTGGTTATGGTGTCAGATGTTAACTTTTTCGGTGATCAAGCTGTTTCATGCTTGTTCTTAACTCTTTAATTTGATTTAACCATTTCTGTTTTTCAGCGTCATTTTCAGCTCGACCAAGGTGTTTACGCATGCGATTCACCTGCTGTTTCTTGAACTTGAGGATAGTATCATCCAAAACTCGTTCGGAAAAGGAATCCGTCCTCGGTGTTTTCCCCGACTGGATAAGCGACATAAGCAATGAACTGTGCTCAACAAAAAGATCCGGAAAATCCAATGGCTTGAGATTTTGATATTCATCATCGCTGAGTTGAATGAGTCGCGAATACAATGCCCTTAGTTCTCGACTGCCAAAGTCCGCGGCGGAGACCAATTGTCTAATTTTGACTATCGATCGGACCTGTTTGATTAAATATCGAATCAACTCCTTTTCAGCTTCATTTTGATTCTCGCTGAATAGACTAAGATTAGCTGCTTCTTGAGCTTGAGCGCGCATAGTATCAGGCTTTACAGGTTTTCGACCGGTGATGATACTATTCTTTTTTATCTCAAATTCATTCGCTATCTTGGACAGGAAGAGATCCCTTTTAATCGGATTTTTGATGCGTTGTCCCAGCTCGAGTGCTTGTTCGACGGATCGCTTTTGATGTTCTATGCCTCCGGAAAGTGATGTTGTCCGAGCCTGGTTGATGATGAACTCATAATCATTGGGAGCTTGATTCAGCAAATTTTGAAAATCGTCGGATGAGTATTTTTTGAAATAATCATCCGGATCCAGCCCCTCAGGCAAGACGACAATTTTCGAGTCTACATCATTTTGAATAAATAAGTGAGCTGATCGATCAGCCGCTTTAATTCCGGCTTGATCTCCGTCAAACAATAGAACAACTTCAGAAACATTGAGTCGTTTAATTAACTTAATATGCCTTTCATTCAAAGCTGTCCCACAGGTCGCGACGCTCTCGGCCCGGTCAAACTCGTGGAGTCGAAGGACATCAAGGTACCCCTCAACAATGATTATTCGTTTCCGCTTGCGAATGGATTCGCTGGCCTCATGTATGCCGAATAATATATTGCTTTTTTTGTATAACCCGGTTTCTGGCGGATTCATATACTTGGGCAAATCATCACCAATTACTCTTCCGGCGAATCCGAGTATGCGTCCTTGTGCATCCCTGATAGGGAAGATCAGACGATTTCTAAGTCGATCGTAAAATCCTCCTTTTTCACCTTCCTTAATCAATCCTGCCTTCAACTGAATTCGATCATTTACCCCGGCTTGATTTAAATAGTCATGTAAATGCGTCCAACCGGGTTTCGCGAATCCGAGGGAAAACCTCGCGACCAAATCACTTGGGATTCCTCGCTGCTTTATATAGTCGGTTATTTCAGCCGGTGGGGCAGCGAGATTTAAATTATTTTGATAAAACTCGCATGCCAAACGGATACACTCAACGACCTGAGAAATCGACTTTGAGATCGCGCTTGTTTTATGGGATCGCCGTAACTCAATGCCACTTTTATCAGCGAGAAATCTGACGGCTTCTTGAAACTGATAGTTCTCAATTTCGATCAGAAACCGAATGGCATCTCCGAACTCACCGCATCCGTAACAATGATAATTCTGTTTTTCGGGAGAAACCACAAAAGATGGGGTTCGTTCATTATGAAAGGGACATAATCCGATAAAATTTTTACCAGAAGCCTTGAGATGAACATAAGTTCCAACCAGATGAACGATATCTGTGGCTTGCAGCACTTGCTCTATTTGTTCTTTTGATAAAAAGCTCTTTTTCCCGGCATTCACTTGTTTTAACCAATAAATTGGAAAGATCTGCTGGTTTGATAAAATAATTAATCAAGGCAAAACCCGGTGGCTCCATAATGGCGTAGCCTTGTGGAGTCTCAATGTAAAATCATGCCCCGATGGCTCCATAGTAGCCTTGCGGAGTCTTAATGTAAAATCATACAGACTCCATAGCTCTTCGAGACTATGGAGCCACCAGAGAGGCGGATTTGTTCTTGATTCGTGCAAGGTTTGCTTAGATAAACAATTGATTCTCCTTGTTCAGGCAATTTCTGGGAAGTAATCCTTTCTCAACGCTTACTCGATATAAGGTCTGAATAGCCGCGGTGCCTTTCGGTCCCAAATCAACGGAATACTCATTAACATAGAGGTCGATGTGATTTTGTATTATTGTATCCTCAATCTCTTGAGCGTACCGTCTGACATATTCCATCGCTGAATGTGGATTCTGACCCGCGTATATAACGGATTGCCGAATAAGCGTTTGTATCTGAAGCTGTAGCGCTTTTTCCAGACGATTAGAGACGATAATACCACCCAGAGGAATTAAACAGCCGGTAGTTTCTTCCCACCATTGTCCAAGATCAATCACACATTTTAATCCGACATCCTGATAGCTAAATCGTGATTCATGGATAATCACCCCGGCATCCGCTTGGTTGCTCAAAATAGCCGGAATAATTTCGTTAAAGGGCATGTGACAAAAGTCAAAGTCACCATCGACCGCGAGTT
Source organism: uncultured Pseudomonadota bacterium (assembly GCA_964549175.1). GTDB lineage: Bacteria > SAR324 > SAR324 > XYD2-FULL-50-16 > XYD2-FULL-50-16 > CAZJUM01. The sequence continues at coordinate 7,670 of CAZJUM010000055.1, forward strand.
TAAAAAGCAAAGAAGCGCTTGTTCGCTCTCCGGGAAGCGCTATTTTCCCGGACTTTGGTTTTTGTGCCCTTCGGGAAATCAACAGCGGACCACATCCTCTTCCTACGGCTCCTCCGCTGGCAAGCAGGCGATACTGGTCGATTACATGAAACCATCCGTGAATTGAGACTTTCGACACATCCAAAACACTATCAACGGCCCATTGGTTCAGCGTCTCAACATCCTCGAGTCTGACTCCGAGCAGGATGTCGTGTTCGATTTTTTTGTGGATAAGCGCGTCGAATATGTAGGTGTCGTTGGGGCAGGTTGAAATGCCAAGAGTTAATTCGTTCATCCGAAATCGCCATAAATGAGTTACAAAAAATTGAGGGTACTTGGTTCAATTACGAGCTGTGCGCTGGTTTCGAGGGATACGGTCGGGAAGCGTTTCGGGCAGTCGCGACACCCCGGATAATGATATCGGTGAGGCGGCCACCGGGTGATCGCGAATGGGGCGATGTCGTGCTTCACATTTCTTGTCCGAATTCAGAATAGCGTTAGTTTATCTTTCGGGTAACGGAGAGAGAAAGCGAGGGAAACAATCACGACTATTTCCCTGAGTCTGGCTGTTTTCGGTTTAAGTCTGGTTGACCGCTTTGTTCAATCTAATCGTTAAATTTGATTTATATCTCGCGGCCGTGTTTTTCGGAATTACTCCTTTTGAATGCGCTTTATCAATTGTCTTATGAATATCTGACAAAAACTTTTGAGCGTCTTCGATTTTTTGATCTGTGATCATTGTCAAAAACTTCTTGATTTCTGTCTTGTAACTTGAGCGCAGGTTTCGATTTCTTAAGCGACGCTTGATATTTTGTCTGCTCCTTTTTAAGGCTGATTTATGATTAGCCATTGCTACCTCATGTTAATAGGCGGGTTCAGAAATTGAATATTAAAAGGCATTTTCAATATGTTCCAAATTAAAGGCTTGCTTATTTCGGAGTGTGATACCAATCACGTCAAATCTCGGTTGTTTGTTGCGAATATCGGATTCTTGCATGAAAAACTCCCCGAGTTTTCTTAGTTTTTGGCGCTTTGCGCGAGTAATCGAAATCAAGGGATTAATGGTATCAGATCGCGCGTTTCGTGTTTTCACCTCAACAAACACCAAAAAATCCTCCTTGGTCGCGATGATATCGATCTCACCCAGCTTGCAGCGGTAATTGACTTCTATAATACGGTAGCCGCTCTTTTTAAAATGCTTAGCGGCTATTCGCTCACCCCAAATTCCCGTTTTACTTCTGCTTTTTGTTTCGCGTCGGCGGTAAAACATTTACTTCGCGAATAATTTTTCTTTAATTCTCGCGACTTTACCAAATCGGCCTCTTAGGTAATACAGCTTGGCGCGTCGTACGCGGCCGTATCGGACCACTTTAATACTTTCGATTCTCGGTGAATGCAATGGGAATATTCTTTCAACACCATACCCTTGAATCACTTTTCTCACCGTAAAAGTAGCTTTCAGGTTATTCTCGCCAAAATGTTTGGCGATTACTATACCCTCAAAAGGTTGAATTCTTTCTTTCTCACCTTCTTTAATTTTATAATTAACCCGAACGGTGCACCCGATATCGAATTTCTCAACATCTCTAAGTTGTCGATCCTCGAGAATCTTTACTACCTTGTTCATGACTTGTCTCCGAACTACAAGCAGGTTTAGGATTAAAAAACGAATGATTAAACGTGAATTAATCAAAAATAGGCAAATTCAGGGTCATTTTACCCTTTATTGGGATGAGTTTTGAAATCCTCGCGTGATATAACGACTCGAATTTTCCCCGAAAATTTAGAGCCGGCTTTTCGGAGGAGACTCAACGCTTGGGTAAACCCAAAATAACCCTTTTACACATTGTCATCAATTGATCATTTTGGGGCGGTTAATCCGATAGATCCTTTCGTTTTGCTCTGGTTTTGGTGATGGCACTTTCTTTTCGCCAGGAATCTATTTTTTGATGATTCCCGGAAACAAGAACCTCAGGGACTTTATCTCCCCTGAACTCTATCGGTTTGGTATATTGCGCGTGTTCCAATAAGTGCTTATTGAAAGATTCTATCCGCAGTGATTCCGGATTGCCGATGACGCCCGGTACCAGGCGACTGACAGCCTCAATTATCACCATTGCCGCGACTTCACCGCCGAGCAATACATAGTCACCAATGCTGATCTCTTCGTCCGTATAGGACCGAACGCGCTCATCAAATCCCTCAAATCGTCCGCAAATCAAGGCGATCGGAAGTGTTAACGCGCTGAGTTCTTTCGCTTTGGCCTGGGTAAAAGGCGTTCCTTGAGGCGAAACAAGCACTCTATGCGTTTTATGCCCCGGAACGGTTTTTTCGCACTCTTCCAAAGCTTGAATGATTGGTTCTGGTCGCAAAACCATACCGGCACCGCCTCCGTATGGGGTATCATCCACCTTGAGCTGTTTCCCAAAGCCAAACTTTCTGAAATTAACGGTCTCAATATCTATTAGCTTGTTTTCCAAGGCCTTTTGAATCAGGCTATGAGCCAAAAAAGAATCAAAAATCTCAGGAAAAATTGTAATAATTTTAAACCGCGGCACCGATGATTTTAATCGTTAGTCTTGAGGTTTTTTAATATTGAGCTCCCTGAGGCCCGGCAACAAATTAATAATGACCTTTTTCTCAGGAATGATTTCCCTCAAAACCTCTTTGGTTGTTGGAAATAAGAACCTCGTGGTGTTGTCCTCAACTTCACAAATACCGTGTTCGCCATTATCGATATAATCGACGATCACCCCCAGGTACTCATCATCGCTTGAATACACCCGCGCTTGAATTAAATCCGAAATCATAAACTCATCTTCCACGAGCGGTCTTAACAGCTCCTCGTTCACATATACGCCGAAGTTTTTAAAACGTTTGGCCGCGTCCGGGTCATCGATTCCGTCAAGTTTGAGAAGGCAATGGTTTTTAACGGACCCGGTTTTTGTGACGGGGTACTTCATTCTCTTGTCACCTTTGATTAGCACAACCTCATTGATTTCAGCGAAAATCTCAGGATAGCTTGTCAGGGATGCGACTTTGACCGCACCTCGAACACCATGGCTATTCAATATTTCACCGACTTGTCTGATTCCCTTAAGATTCATCGCCTTTTGGTTCTTCCTTCGTCTTCTTTTCCTTTGGCACAATGGATAATTCTATGTCGAATCCTTTTTTAATCAGCAGTTTTGTAACCGTTTCGCTGGCGGATGCGCCGGCGGACAGCCATTTCTCGATGCTCTCTTTCTTAATATCCGCTTCTTTGGTCAGCGGGTTGTAGCTGCCTAATTTTTCTAAAAACCGACCGTCTCGCTTCATCCTTGAGTCCGCCGCGACGATTCGGTAAAAAGGCTTTTTCTTAGCGCCGGCTCTCGCGAGTCGTATTCGTACTGCCACTATTCTTCTCCAAAATTAAAAAGTTGCGTCCGCTTCGAAAAGTCCCAATTATCAAAAATGGGCAAATTCAAGGGACCTTTTTACCCCTTCGTTGGGGGTGACCAATAATCGGTCGGATAAAAACTAAAACATGTTCATGTTGCCGGAACCCATCATTTGCCGCAGGGCGCGCATCGATTTCTTATCTTGCCCCATGTTTGAGAACTTCTTCATCATCTTTCTCATCTGGGTGAATTGTTTCAATAATCGGTTGATATCACTTACTTGAGTTCCGCTTCCTTTTGAGACTCTCAGCTTTCGTGATCCGTTCATCAAAGACGGATTTTCCTGCTCAGCCTTAGTCATTGATGAGATGATAGCGTCAATTTTGACCAGCGGGCGCTCATCAACATTCGCTCCTGAGGGAAGCTTATTGCCCAAGCCGGGGACCATGCCGATAAGGTCTGTCAGGGAACCCATTTTCCGCAATTGTTTGAGTTGACCTTGAAAATCAGCCAAAGAAAACGAGTCGTGTTTGATCTTTTCCTCAAGGGATTCGATTTTTGATTGATCAAAATGTTCCTGAGCTTTCTCAATCAAGCCCACCAAATCACCCATCCCAAGTATTTTAGAAGCGATACGATCCGGGTAAAAGGCTTCAAAATCTTTTATTTTTTCCCCAACCCCGATGAATTTAATGGGTTGTCCGGTGATTGCCCGTATAGAAAGAGCGGCTCCCCCCCTGGCGTCACCATCCATTTTTGTCAGAATAAAACCGGATAAATCGACGCGATCATGAAAAGCTTTGGCTACATTTACGGCGTCCTGTCCTGTCATGGCGTCCGCGACAAAAATGGTTTCCTGTACCTCCACCTGGCTTTTGATATCCCGGAGTTCCCCCATAAGTTCATCATCAATCTGAAGTCGACCGGCGGTGTCCAAAATCAGATAATTGTCCATTCGGGTTTTGGCTTCTTTGAATGCCAGGGAAGCGATATTTTTCGGTTTCATTGCGGTCGTAGTGTCGAAACAGGGAATATTCAAATCTCTGGCCAGCGACTGAAGCTGGTCTATCGCCGCCGGTCGATAGACATCAACGGGCACCAGGCCAACTTTCTTCCCGTCTTTCTTTAAACGATTGGCTAATTTGGCGGCCGTGGTGGTTTTTCCGCCTCCCTGGAGTCCGACGAGCATCACTACGGTGACTTGATTTGGCGTTTGGGCCAATCCGTGGTTTTCGGATCCCATCATTTTTGTCAGCTCATCGCTGACAATTTTAATGAATTGCTGTCCCGGACTGAGTGAACCCATCAGCTCTTGTCCGAGCGCGCGTTTCTTGATTGATTTTAAGAAAGCGTTAACGACCCGGTAATTGACATCAGCCTCCAACAATGCCATTTTTACCTCTCTCAGCGAAGTCGCGATATTAGCTTCTGTGAGGATCCCTTTGTTGGTGAGCTTTTTAAAAGTATGGTTTAATTTGGAGCTAAGGGTTTCAAACATCGGCGTTCGGAGCTGGCTGAGATATATGAGTCTTGAAAAAACCAACCCGCCAAACTAATAATGAAATATCGATTTGTCAACCACTTACTTGTTATCTTTTGCGTTATTTCCGTATTCAATATGGGATGCGGGTTTCAACTCAAGCGAAATCGCATACAATTGTTAAATGATGCCTCATCCGTTTCAATTGCTGGTATCAGCAATAGCAGCTTTACACCGGGATTGGCGATCGCTTTGAAAAACGCGTTAACCCAGGAGTTACGGCAAAAATCAATTGCCATCATTTCTCCTCAGCGATCGGATCTTGTGCTATATTTCGATATTCAATCATTCCGTATTACCAAATCCCAATACTCTTTAAATACCGACACAAATACTCAGAACTATGAGTTTAAGTTTACGATCAAGGGGGCTATGACGGTTTTGGATAATCGTTATAAACAGAGTGATGAGATTCTTCGTCAAAGCCCAAACAAAGCCCATACCGAAATAATCAACCAGCCCAATACCCCGCGCGGGAGTAAACGCTATCAAACGATAAATGATCGTCAGGTTGAGGGGTCCTATAGTTTGAAAACAAGCAATGAGGATTTGAGTCAAAGCGAAACCAGCAAAGGAAAAAGCAAAACGATTAACGCTTTAAAGGATCGGATTACGGATATCCTCTCACTTACTTTTTGATTTCAGTCGCCTCCTCAATAAGCATCACCGGCACATCCGCGCGAACGGGATAAATTAGCTGACAATTGTCACAAATAATCCCTCTTTCCTCTTCAAACCGGATAAATTTCCGGCACTTCGGACATGCCAGGATCTCCAAAAGTTTTTTATCCGGCATTCTTAGCTTATCCATAAGTCTGTTTATTGAATCCGATATCGATCGGAAATCGCTGTAATATTTCGCGATATATGTATTTTGCATGCAACTTAACACTAAGCAATCGGTGTGTTAGTTACGCGCGCGCTTTTATACTTTTTGCACTTTTTTAATAAGTTCTGAATAGATACAAAAAGAATGCACCTTCCCAAAAAACTGGAGCAGGGGTTAAGCCACATTTCTTAGGTTATACCATTCCTGCTCACAGTGAG
>CAZJUM010000056.1:0-13534 GCA_964549175.1 uncultured Pseudomonadota bacterium
GAAAGGGATATTGCTGCTTAACTTTTTTGAACACAACATTTGACTATATCTCTAAAGTATTCTCATATAAACTTAAAATCAGGAAACAATAAAATGATGTTTTTAACGCGTGAAATCTTAAGGTTCTTGGTTGACAACTATTTTTTGTCAGCTATATATTCGCATGATTAAGGGTATGGAAATAAAGCTTTTTCAAATAAGTGAAGCGTTTTCAAACTATAGTTTTAAGATCCTTCCTCAGGATCTTAAACGATTAGATAAACGTTATAAGTTTGAGAACATCGAATGTGAGTTTCGTCTTAAGAAAGAAGGAGACATCATCTCGTTTATCGGTCATTACCGGACGGTTCTTAAAATTCGGTGTGATTATTGTTTATCTCCGATTAGCATAGAACTCGAACAGGAATTCGAACTCGACCTTATTGAGGAAGTTAGCTACGCGGAGCCAAAAGGTGATGTGGAAATTCATTTGGATTCAAAAAACACCGAAACTTATCACGGGCCGGAATTAGACATCACGCAATTTTTTGAGGATCAAATAATTCTCGATTTACCCATATCAGCGGTCTGTACGGAAACATGCCAGGGCTTATGCAATCAATGCGGGATTAATCTTAACAAATCGAGTTGCGACTGCGAAAAGAAATCCATAAACAACCCTTTTGCTGTTTTAAGTGAATTGGATTCGGACCTCAAAAAGGACTGATTCCAAGCTAACCCAATCAAAATCAATCACCCTAAGTTAACGGAGACGCGGTGGCCGTACCTACACGAAAGACTTCTCGTTCAGTAAGCAAAAAAAGAAGAACACATAAAAAGCATGCTCAAGTGAATTGCGTGACATGTTCCCGGTGTCAGGAGCTGATCCTTCCGCATCGAGTCTGCCCCAAATGTGGCTATTTTCACGGTAAACAAATCATTGGTGATAAAGATTAAGCTTATTCCTTCCCTCTGTGTGAGGTTTTTCACAACCTTGTAAAACTCACTATGACTATTGCGATAGACGCCATGGGCGGGGACTTATTCCCTCGGAATCCCGTGTTAGGTGCCATAAAGGCCGTCAAGGAAAAAAATATCAATATTATCCTTGTCGGCGACGAGACAGCGATAAAAAAAGAACTAAATGGTTGCCATTACGATACCCAAAAAGTTGAAATCGTTCATGCCTCCCAGATTATAGGAATGGATGAAGCTGTGGCTAGCGCTATACGTTCCAAACGTGATTCTTCAATGAGAGTCTGCTATAATCTGCACAAGAACGGAGATGCCGAAGGTGTCGTCAGCGCCGGAAATTCCGGTGCCATGCTTGCCATAGGCAGATTTGTGTTGAGAACCATTCCGGGAATTGATCGCCCGTGTATCAGCGCGCTCCTTCCTTCGCTGAAAAAAAATAAAGTCCTATTATTGGACTCAGGTGCGAATATGGATTGCACGCCCGGAAATTTATTACAATTTGCCATTTTGGGTGAGGTTTATATGCGGCATATCCATTCGGTGAGGAATCCACGGATTGGGTTGTTAAATGTTGGGACCGAAGAGGGAAAAGGCGATGAGTTAACGAAGGAAAGCTATAAACTTCTCAAAGATACCTCGATGAATTTTGCGGGTAATATTGAAGGGAAAGAGTTTTTTGATGGTGATTTGGACATCGTTGTGACTGACGGATTCGCCGGTAATGTCCTGCTAAAATCCGTGCAAGGCGCGGCAAATTTTGTTACCAGAGCGCTCAAACAAGAAATAAAAAGATCTTTTTCGGCAAAAATTGGAGCGGCGCTTATGAAACCAGCATTTGACCATTTAAAAAAGCGAACAAATTACGCGGAATTTGGCGGGGCGCCTTTGCTGGGATTGAAAGGAAACGGGATAGTTTGCCACGGCGGCTCCAACCCGGACGCGTTGTTATTCGGTATCAATTTCGCGAATTGGGCCGCAGAAGCTCGATTGGTAGAACGTATGGAAGAAAAGATTTTAGAGTATCACGACTTATTGAACCGTCACGAGTCATTTTAAAAAGACTTTGATTGATGGATTAAACCGCGCGATCATGTTAACTCGGTTGATGGTCATTGATTTTTAATAATCGATGGCCATATTTTACTAACTCTAATCTAAATCAAATCATGATTGATCTTTCCGGAAAGACAGCGCTGGTTACTGGTGGCTCCAGAGGAATTGGCAAGGGAATCCTACTCAAACTCGCGAACGCGGGGGCAAATGTCAGCTTCGTGGATATCATTGAAAAAGACGCTGATGCTGTAATTAACGAAGTGAAATCGTTGAGCGTGGATTGTCGATTTTATCAGGGAAATATCACGGATATCGATGCCTGTGAAAAAATCATCGAACAGGCGATTAGTGATTCGGGGGCTATTGATCTGTTAGTTAACAACGCCGGTATTACGCGCGATACCTTGTTTATGAAAATGACAAGAAAGCACTGGGATGATGTGATCGATATTAACTTAACCGGTGTATTTAACATGACGAAAACCCTAATCAAATCTATGATTAAGGCTAAATACGGACGAATTGTTAATGTTTCATCAGTTGTTGGTTTTACTGGCAATCCAGGCCAAGTGAATTACTCTTCAACGAAGGCCGGATTAATTGGATTTACAAAATCACTCGCAAAAGAAGTCGCTTCACGAAATATAACTTGCAATGCAATTGCTCCCGGATTTATAAAGACCGATATGACGGATGCTTTATCCGAAGATCAAAAGAAAAAAATATCGGAACGGATTCCGATGAAACACCTGGGGACAATTGATGATGTCGCTAACGGGGTGTTGTTCCTCAGCTCTTCGTTAGCCGATTACATAACCGGAATCACATTACATATTAACGGAGGAATGTATTAATTAAGCAATGGTAACCTCAAAAAGAAGAGAAATGTTTTGACAAAAATTTTGAATTCGTTAGAAATTTTTGCCAGTTGATAACTTTCTCATTCGTTAGATTATATTTTATTTTTTTGAATTATCAGATAGCTAGAATCTTTCAATTTTGGAGAAAAAAGATGAATAAAGAAGATATCGCGGGTAAAATTAAAAAGATAATCATTGATCAACTTGGCGTTGACGAAGACAAGTTCAATACCGAAGCAAGTTTTGTCGACGATTTGGGGGCTGATTCTCTGGATACCGTTGAATTAGTTATGGCATTTGAAGAGGAATTCGGTCTGGAAATTCCGGATGAGGAAGCGGAAAAAATCACAACGGTCGCTGCCGCAATTGATCATATCGCGGACGCTTTAGGCCAATCAAAACAGGATGACTAAAACAATGCGGATGGTTTTTTGTCTGTCCGTGTTTTTTTTATCACACGCAGTAACTGATTTTGGAACCGGGAATGAGAAAAAGAGTTGTCGTCACAGGATTGGGGACCATAAATCCGATCGCCAGAAATGTTAGGGACAGTTGGGCCGGAGTTTCACAGGGAAAAAACGGAATCATAAAAATTACCAGGTTTGACCCTGTGGGCCTGACAACCCAAATCGCCGGAGAAGTGAAAGGGTTTGACCCTTTGGAATTTATTCCTAAAAAAGAGGTCAAAAAAATGGATGTCTTCATCCAGTATACATTGGCAGCATGTGATGAGGCTCTGAAAGACGCGAATCTGGAAATTACCGAAGAGTTGGGTCCGGAGGTTGGAACTTCGATTGGTGTCGGCATTGGAGGATTACCCAATATTCAGTATTACAGCAAAGTCATAGAGAATAAAGGACCGGGTAAAATCTCGCCATTCTTCATACCGATGACCATTACGAATATGGCATCCGGATATGTTTCAATGATTTATGGCGCAAAAAACTACAACGCGACGACTGTATCAGCCTGTTCTTCCTCAAATCACTCCATGGGTGATGCCGCTAGAATCATCGAACGTGGTGACGCGAAAGTTATGATTGCCGGAGGTGCTGAGTCCACTATTTGCTCGTTGGCAATCGGCGGTTTTGGTTCAATGAGAGCCTTGTCACGAAGGAATGATGAGCCGGAAAAAGCAAGTCGGCCTTTTGACAAAGATAGAGATGGTTTCGTTTTAAGTGAGGGTTGCGGTATTTTAATTCTGGAAGAATACGCGTTCGCTAAAGCAAGAGGTGCCATGATTTATGCGGAACTCGCGGGGTATGGTTTTAGCTCTGACGCCTATCATATTACGGCTCCTTCCGCTGAAGGTCCCGCGATGGCTATGAAAAAAGCGATACAAGACGCGGGTGTGAATACATCAGAAATAGATTATATCAATGCCCATGGGACTTCCACACCTGGCGGGGATATGAACGAACTGGCGGCAATAAAACTCGCGTTGGGTGAAGACGATGCTAAGAATGTGTCCATTAGCTCAACAAAATCCATGACAGGGCATTTACTCGGAGGCGCGGGGGGCGTGGAAGCCGTATTGACATTGAAGGCAATGGAAAATAATCTGATTCCGCCAACCATTAACATCGAAAATCTTGACCCGGAATGCGATTTGGACGTGACACCAAACCATGCCAAAGAGAAGGAACTCAACATCGCCATGAGTAATTCGTTTGGATTTGGCGGAACAAATGCCACAATCGTATTTAAGAAAACTCCTTGATCATTGGCTCTAATGATAAAGGTTCAAGAAAATTTAGCGAAAATTATCGAAAAGATTAAGTTTGCTTCTGGAGGTAGGGACAACGTCAAATTGATCGCTGTTTCCAAAAGCAAACCCGTTGAACTCATATTAAAAGCATTCGAATCCGGACAAATCCGATTCGGAGAAAACAGAGTTCAAGAAGCCAGAGATAAATCTAAAATCCTTCCTGCTGATATTGACTGGCATTTAATAGGTGCTCTTCAGAAAAATAAAGCAAAATACTGTCCTTCCGTATTTTCCACTATCCATAGCTTGCATCGGCAAGATCTCGCTCAATTGCTGAATGAGAAAAGCAAGCAAATTGAGAAGACACTGGATGTGTTGATTCAAATGAATCTTTCGGGCGAGGCCAACAAATCAGGTTTGACTTCAATTGATGATCTTAAGCAATTGGCTGATTATGTTGTGGAATGCTCTCATTTGAGGCTTACCGGGTTAATGACCATTGGTGATCCAAGTTGTACAGACGCGGAAAACCAAAAAATCTTCGCCCAATTGTATGAAATTAATCAAGCCGAAGCCAAGCGATTGAGACTCGAAAAACAAATGGTCGAATTGTCTTCCGGTATGTCTTCAGATTATGAGTTAGCACTCAAGGAAGGGGCAACATACATCAGAATTGGCAGCGCTATTTTCGGAAGCCGTCAATAAACTCGAGAACAAACAGGTTCCTGCCAATCATAATCCTCGTGGTTTCATTATGTTCCTCTTTATAATCTATTGTTTTACTTAAAGTCTCTTGAACGAAAGGGGCTTTTTCAATGACTTTTTTAATAGCATTCGTTAAACTGTAACAAAATTACTCCGACATCAAGCGACCGCGAACTTCGTGATGTTCCCATATTACAAAATCGATCCCATCCAGCCGATAGCGAACATTTTATGAAGTTCTAAGTCATGAACCGATCATCGAGCTTATCTGTTTTGAGCACGGATAAGGAAGACAATTGCCACTACCTGAGGCATAATTAACGTTGGCGCGCAATTGATTTTTTAATGGAATATCAACTAGGACTTTAATCAGCGTCAATCATTCCAATTGACCCCTAACCACCGGATAGCATTATGAGATGGAACGAACGTATTCACATTCGTGACTTAAAGGATAAAATCAACGAAGTACATACAATTCATGGCTGGATACAATTTGCCAGGAAAAGCAAAATACGTTTTTTGGGTATCCGCGATGGATCTGGGATTATTCAAGGTGTCATGATTAAAGGCGAAACCGAAAAGGACAGCTTTGATTTATTTTCACGTCTGAAACAGGAAACCTGTGTCAAGGTGACCGGCGTTGTTCAGAAATCTCAGCGATCACAATGGGGTATTGAATTACTGGTACAAAAAGCTGAAATATTGTCAAACTCTGATAATTTTCCGATTACGCCCAAGGCTCACGGTATTGATTTTTTGCTGAGCAACAGACATTTATGGCATCGTTCCAAAAAACAAATCGCGATATTTAATATCAGAAACACCATTATTCAAGCGTTACGCGACTTCTTTTATAAGCATTATTTTATTCAAATGGATTCACCGATATTTACCAAAGTCATTGGAGAGGATGTTGATGGGCTATTCTCAGTGGATTATTTTGACTTGGATAAAGCATACCTGGCGCAAACGGGTCAGCTTTATCTTGAAGCGTCGATTTTCGCTCACGGTAATGTGTTTTGCTTTGGACCGACGTTTCGAAATGAAAAATCCAAAACGCGTCGCCATTTAACTGAGTTTTGGATGCTTGAGGCTGAAATGGCGTTTTTTGATAACGATGACAATATGGATTTGCAAGAGGATATGCTAAAATTCGTATTGGAGCGTGTCATTGAACGTTGCTCATTTCACTTGGTTCAACTGGATCGAGATCCTGAAATGTTGAAGCAATGCCTGGCACCATTTGAGCGCTTAGATTATGAGGATGCCATTGCCATGCTTCAGAAAAAGGGCAGTGAAATCCAGTACGGAGATGATTTGGGAGCTGCTGATGAGACCCTTCTGGTGGAGTGTTACGAAACTCCTGTTTTTGTGTACGATTATCCCAAAAAAGTGAAAGCCTTCTACATGAAGGAAAATCCCCAAGATCCGGATCGGGTCAAATGTGCTGACCTTCTTGCGCCGGAAGGGTATGGCGAGATTATCGGAGGAAGTCAAAGAGAAGAGTGCCTGGATAAACTCGAGGCGCGAATAGAAGAAGAGGGCTTACCTAAAGACCATTATGACTGGTATATTGATTTAAGAAAATATGGCACTGTGGTTCATTCCGGTTTTGGAATTGGTTTGGAGCGACTAGTCACCTGGGTCTGTGGGATTAAGCACGTTCGGGAAGCGATACCATTTCCACGGCTTATGGAACGTATGACACCGTAAGCGGACTTATCAAAGAATTTTTGCTGATTTTATCTTTAACAAAATTTCGAAACCATTTGATTCACTTGGTTTTGTGAAAAGGCCGTCGCTTTGATCATAGGAAAACGATTCGCGAGACCAACCGTGAATACGTCCAATTTGTTCGATTTATGAACGACAACCAACAAGCTGATTCGATAAGCGAGAATCAATGAAAATCTGGGCAATTTCAGATATACATTTACCTGGCGAAATAAAAAGAACCATGGAGTTCTTTGGAAATGTTTGGAATGATCATCCGGGTAAAATAGTAGAAAACTGGCGCCGGATAGTTGGCACGGATGATATTGTCCTGATTGGTGGCGATATATCATGGTCTTACAAATTGGAAGGTGCCATGCGGGATCTCAATCGATTGGCCAGCCTCCCCGGGCACAGCAAAGTTATTATTAAGGGGAATCATGATATTTGGTGGAAGACCTATCAGTTGACCAAAAACGCTCTTCCAAATTCACTAATTGCCTTGGAAGGAAACACGGTTAAAATTAATGATCAGGTTATTTGTGGAACAAGAGGCTGGCTAGCTCCAAATGACCCTTGTTTTGATCAGCTGGATATGAATACTTTTCAAAAAGAATTGAAGTTATTGAAGCGATCTTTAGATGAGGCAGTATCTTTAAATCCGGTTTTAGGGATTCATGTCTTGATGCACTTCCCCCCGTTTACGACTATTGGACTTAAAACAAAATTTTTTGAACTACTCAAAGAATATCCCATCCAATCCTGCATTTATGGACATTTTCATTTAAAAAAAGAATGGCGAAAAATCCCAAATGGGATGATTGACGGTATATCCTGCCAATTGACATCAAGTGATTATTTAAATCATAAACCTATCTTGATTTGGGATTCCGCTGTTGTCGTTTCTTAAGTGCCCGCGTCCGTATGGACGCATTTCCTGAGATTTCGCTGTAAGAACTAAACCGCTTCAATTTCTCAACCAAATTACCTGAAAAGATCATTAAGCACTAAAAAAATTTAGCTATCCGATCCACTCAATGCCATGCAATTGAAAACCGAAAATCTGGTCAAAATATATAGTAAAAGAACAGTCGTCAAGGGCGTATCATTCAATATTTCACAAGGCGAGGTGGTCGGTATGCTTGGTGCGAACGGGGCGGGAAAAACCACCAGCTTCTATATGGTGATTGGGATTGTAAGACCCAATAAAGGGAAGATATTCATTGAAGATAGGGATATCACCACATTGGCAATGTATCAAAGAGCAAGAAAGGGAATTGGCTATTTGCCGCAAGAAGCCTCGATATTTCGAAAAATGTCGGTAGAAGACAATTTGTTTGCCATTCTTGAGACAATGAATATGACAAAGAAAGAACAACATAAGCGAGTCGATCAATTATTGGAAGAATTGAGAATTGCTCATATTCGAAAAAACAAGGGTTTTTCATTGTCAGGTGGTGAACGAAGAAGGGCTGAAATTGCCAGAGCACTGGTAACGGACCCCAAATTTATGCTCCTGGATGAACCTTTTGCGGGTGTCGATCCTAAAGCTGTGATAGATATCCAGGAAGTGATTCGTGAACTTTCCGAACGCAATATAGGTGTTCTGATTACTGATCATAACGTTCGGGAAACATTGGGGATTACGGACAGGGCGTATATTATGAATGATGGGGAAATCATGGTTGAGGGTACTCCTGATTTCATTGTGAATAATGAAGTGGCTAAAAAAATCTATCTTGGTGAACATTTTAGATTGTAACGATTATATGAATAAATAATGTAATGAGAAAAAGAACCGGGAAATTGATTGTTGAAAATGTGTTGCTTGCGATTATACTTACTCATATGTGCGTATCACCAGCCTATGCCGCGGATGGATTCATGGACTTTGAGTTAGGCGCGAACGCGAACAAAATCTTACAGGTCGGGCAAAAAAAATGCGTGTTTGGTAGTGTTGAGAATGACACACGGTGGTTGTGGAAGCAACACTTGGTTTGCGATCAGTTCCTTTATAAAGGCGTACGAACCAAATTGATCTTTGAATTTGTCGATGACCATTTGGTCAGGATAATTGTGTTATCCAAGGATATCGCGAATTATTTATTGCTCCGAAATAACATTGATGTTGAATTGTTAGCTAAAAGCATAGATAGCAAAGGCTCAATGAATTCGAGTGATATCATTTTTCAGGAAAAGGTTCATCAATTCGAAAATGGGCAACAATTGACATACTTTTATCACAATGGCAGTTGGGAGTGGGAAATCAAAATCGAACATACCAAATATAAAGAAGAAGAGCAGGTGATGAAAAAAGAGCAATTAGCTGAAGAAGAAAGGAAGGGAAGCAAGGGATGGCATAATTTTGTCTTTGGTGACATGATTAGTGAAACCAGGGAAAAAGCGGAAGGATTATGCGAAGCTTTAAATAATGATGAAACCACATACTTGAAAGATAAAAAAGTCATGGTATGTTATAACTTCCCGTTTTTGCAAAAGAAGATTGATGTGCGCTTTGGTTTTTATAAGGCAAAATTAGTCGATATCGAACTGATGTTGCAAAGTGAGTTATATCAAAAATTGCTTCCGCTCTTGAAACAAAAGTATGGAAAACCTTATAGAGAATTTGCAGATTCAAGAAGTTACTACCCATACATCATTTTTCCAAAACAAAACATCTCTTTATCTTACAAGCGAAATGATCAAAAACCTTCGGAGATATGGGTATCTTTAAAGTACAAAAAAGAAGGGTATATTGATCCCGCGGAAGAAATTATTATTGAGGAAAAGAAAAAACAGAAACAATTGCCTGATAGGATGAGCGAGGATGAATTTATTATGAAAAACATTTAAAATAATTCTTTATTTTTTGAGAAACATCAAATGACAAAAAAATATGAATCAATACGTTATCCACCGCTCTTCATCATAGCGAAAGCTGAGAGTAAGCGGCGGACTATATTTTCTCATGATTCGGAATAGTTTAAACCCGCTCGGACAAAGCGGTTTTTTTTTGCCTAAAACCTCCGCAGAGGACAGGAAAACAATATCGGAGATTATTATGTTGAGTAATGTTGAAAATGGAAAAAATGTAGAACAAGTTTTGAGATTCGGTCTTCCTAAAGGAAGTTTAGAAAAATCCACGTTTATGTTATTGGAAAGAGCCGGATACAAATTTTTAAGAAGTGAGCGATCTTATTTTCCCGCGTCGGATGATCCTGAATTGAGTTCCGCTATGATCAGAGCACAGGAAATAGCCGCTTATGTCCACAATAGCGTTTTTGACGCGGGCATCACAGGTAAAGACTGGATTATGGAAAATGGAGCGGATGTCGTTGAGGTAGCGGAACTTAAATATTCAAAACAGTCCATGAAACCTGTAAGCTGGGTTGTCGCTGTCCCTAATGATTCCCCCATTAAAACAGTGAAAGATCTTCAGGGTAAACGAATCGCGACCGAGCTGGCGGGTGTTACAAAACGGTACCTGGCTGATAATGAAGTTGAGGCGGAAGTTGTATTTTCTTGGGGTGCCACTGAAATGAAAGCGCCTGTTTTAGCTGATGCTATTGTGGAAGTGACTGAAACAGGACGATCTTTGAAAGCGAACAATTTAAGGATTATGGAAACCATTTTGATCTCAACACCACGGTTAATCGCTAATAAAGAGGCGATGAAAAATCCCTGGAAAAAAAACAAGATTGAACGAATGGCTCTTTTGATTGGAGGCGCTATCAATGCCATGAGCCGTGTTGGCTTAAAATTTAATCTTGAGTCCGATCGGATAGCTGAAGTAAAAGATTTACTCCCCGCGATGAAGCGACCAACAATATCTCCTCTGACAGATGATAGTTGGGTGGCTTTGGAAACCATTGTTGAAGAAGCCAAAGTGAGAAAGCTGATTCCAGAGTTAAAACTGGTTGGGGCTTGTGATATTATTGAATATCCGTTGAATAAAGTGATTTATTAAAGCGACTGAATTCAAAAGAAATATCGATTAGATAATCCATATCGGTGAGAAGTGAGGTACCACCTCATACATTTGGTGATAATGCGTCATTGGGGTGGCTTGGCTGATATGACTCCGGATATGGCACCTATTACGGACGGTAACGACCCCGTGGAAGGCCTCTTTATCAATTGTAGCTGGGGATACTTCGGATTCAAGTCTGTTCATCGACCGGTAAATACTTTGCCCAATTTATGGCCGAAGGTGAGTATCCTGAAATTCTAAAACCATTTACCCTCCGTCGCTTCGAACAGCACAAGTTGATGGGAGAAACCGCGGTCCCGGTCAATTACAGTGCGGATAACTAATTTTCACTAAGTTCAGCGAACTCAATCCAAGGAGAAAACCAAGATGGCATTAACGATTTCGTGCCCTGTTTGCGGACCGAGAAACGGATACGAATTCCGTTATGGCGGTGAAGACAAAGGACCCAAGCCGGCGGAAAAAGATCTCACCCCGGAAAAATGGGCGGACTACGTCCATATGAATAATTGTGTGGCCGGCGTACGAAAAGAATGGTGGTATCATCGTGACGGATGTGGCAGTTGGTTCACGATCCAACGAGATACCACAACCAATCTGGAAGTCAAACAGAAAGTATGACGCGCATAGCAATTTCTTTTTGCCGGTTGACCTTCCCGCCAAAACTCATGCGGCAGGCCGTTTGATGGGACTGGGTAACGCCCTTCCCGTTGAGGCTTCCGGAACTTTGGCAGGACTTAAGGCGGCGGCTGATTGCGGGATTTCTTGCGCGACCGAGATCAAAAAAGCGCGAAAGAAACTGGACGGACTGCCCAGATCGGAAAAAGGTGCCAAATTAGTAACGGCCCCCGTATATGGCCGAAAAAGTTTTATCTGTTTTGATGAGGATGTATCGATCAAAAACATCAAACAGGCTATCGAGCAAGGGTTTGATGTTCCCGAATTGATCAAACGATTTACCGCTGCCGGTCTCGGACCGGGACAGGGAGGAATCCAGGGTCATAACTTGCCGTTGTTTGTCGCTAAATATCAGGCTAAAGGCAACGAGACCATCTATCCGACCAATCAGCGGGCTCCTTTGGTACCGACTTATATCGCGAGCTATGCCGGAAGCAATCACGACATGGCCAAGCGCACACCGATCCATGAAATGCAGCAGCGAGACGGTGGTATTTTCCGACGCCTCGGCGCGTGGCAACGGGCTCGATATTTTTCGGAAGACTTTGAGTGCGAAGACGAGATCCAAAATGTAAGAAATAACGTAGAAATGCTGGATGGCTCCACCCTAATGCAATGTAAGACTTAAAGCTTCGATAATGTAACATTGATGCTATTTTCTTCTCCGGAAACAACCCAAAATAGGAGGAGAGTATGGCACCGAGATACAAAGTAACACTTACAAAAGAAGAACGAAAAGATCCGGAAGCAATTTCCACTAAAGGAAAAAGAGCAGTACGCACCGTATTGTACGCTCGCGCATTACTTCTGCCGGATGCCGGTGAATATGGATCCAAATGGCTTGTCGCCAATGTCGCGGAAGCGCTGGGGACTACTGCCAGAAGTCTTGAGAAATTGAAAAAGAGATTTGTTGAGGAAGGGCTTCCGGATGCGATCGAACGCGTGAGATGCAGTTTGGTGGCGATTTTGAAGCAAAACTAATCGCTTTAGCCTGCACGGATCCTCCGGAGGGGCGAAAGCGCCGGACCGTCAGATTATTAGCTGAGAAGTTGGTTGAACTGAATATTGTAGCGAGTGTTTCGCCGATGACTGTTTGTAACACCTTAAAAAAAATGAATTTAAGCCTCATCTCAGCCGATACCGGAAAATCCCACCGGATCACAATGCGGCTTTCGTAGCGGCGATGGAGGAAATTTTGGAAGTCTATGCACGTCCTTATCACCAGCAATATCCGGTTGTATGCATGGATGAGTCGAGCATGCAGTTGGTTGGTGAAGTTCATGAAGCTATAGCCGCGGCTCCTGGTCATCCGGTATTGGCGGATGACGAATATGTCCGCAAAGGTGTTGCGAATATATTTCCGGAAGTTGAAGCTCTTGGGGGAAAACGCAAGGTCAAAATCACTGAGCGCCGTACAAAGATAGATTGGGCCTGTTTTATCGAAGAGATGCTTGAGGAAAGGTACATCGACGCGAAAAAAGTGATCCTGGTTATGGATAATCTGAATACGCATAAAATCGCCTCCTTGTATGAGACATTTCCGCCGGAGAAAGCGCGTAGACTGGCTAATCGACTCGAAATTCACCACACTCCGAAGCATGGAAGCTGGTTGAATATAGCAGAAATTGAACTCAGTGTTTTAAAGAGCCAATGTCTTTCGGGTCGAATTGATTGTATTGAAAAAGTCCGTGCTAAAGTATTGTCATGGAACAATGAGCGGAATAACCGCCAATCATCAATTGACTGGCAATTTCGTACATCAGACGCACGAACAAAGCTAAAACGATTATACCCGAAACTTTAAACTATACTATGCACTAGTGTCATGTCAAGCTTGATTTAACGTATAAATTGTGATATATTTCTTCATAA